>JAMORN010000178.1 GCA_027063545.1 bacterium
AAAAGCTGGAGATAGAAGTGGTAAAATATATGGTTTTGGACACGCAGTATATACTTTAAGTGATCCTAGAGCAAAAATTTTAAAAAAGTATGCAAAAGAGTTGGCTGAAGAGAAAGGTAGAATGGAGGAATATAATTTATATAACTTATTAGAAAAGGTGGTGCCTGAGGTATTTTACGAGGTAAAAGGAAGAAAGAAAATTATATCTCCAAATGTAGATTTTTACTCAGGATTTGTATACGATTGTTTAGGTATACCAAGAGAGCTTTATACTCCAATTTTTGCTATGGGAAGAATTGCTGGTTGGATTGCCCATAGAATTGAAGAACTTCTTGTTTCTAGAAGGATTATTAGGCCAGCATATAAAAATGTTACTCCTAAAAAACCTTATATTCCTCTTGAAAAAAGGGATAAGAAATAATGGAAAGTTTAAAAAAGAAAGCTTTAGAAGTTCATAAGAAAGGACCGGGTAAATTAGCTATATCTTCTTTAGTACCATTGGAAACTCAATTTGACCTTTCTATTTTATATACTCCTGGGGTAGGGGAAGTTTCTAAAGAGATAGCAAAAAATAGAAATTTAGTATATGATTATACATCAAAATCTCACTTGGTTGCTGTTGTCTCTGATGGTAGTGCGGTATTAGGATTAGGGAATATTGGCCCTGAAGCTGCTCTTCCTGTAATGGAAGGGAAAGCTCTTTTATTTAAAAGATTTGCAAATGTTGATGCTGTTCCTATTGTATTAGATACCCAAGATCCAGATGAAATAATTAATATTGTAAAAGCTATTTCTCCAGGATTTGGGGGAATAAATTTAGAAGATATATCTGCTCCAAGATGTTTTGAAATAGAAAAAAGACTTATAGAAGAATTGAATATTCCAGTTTTCCATGATGATCAGCATGGTACAGCAATTGTAGTCATAGCAGGGCTTATAAATGCGTTAAAATTGGTAAATAAGACATGGAATGAGGTTCAGATTGTTATAAATGGGGCTGGGGCAGCTGGTATTGCTATAGGTAATCTTTTAATAGAAAAAGGTGTAAAAAAAGAAAATATAGTTATGCTTGATAGTAAAGGAGTAATAAGAGAAGATAGAAGTAATTTAAATGAGTATAAAAGATTATTTGCTACATCTAGGAATATATACACTCTTGAAGAGGCCATGAAAGGAGCAGATATTTTTATAGGTGTATCTGTAAAAGACATAATAACCCCTGAAATGCTCTTATCAATGAATAAAAATCCAATTATTTTTGCAATGGCAAATCCTGACCCTGAAATAAAACCTGAGATTGCTTTGAATATTAGAAAAGATATAATAATAGCTACAGGTAGGAGTGATTATCCAAATCAGGTAAATAATGTTTTAGCTTTTCCTTTTATCTTTAGAGTTGCTTTAGACTTAAGATTGAGAAAAATAGATAACAGAATAAAATTATTATTATCAGAGGTATTGGCAGAATTTTTAGGAGAAAATATAACTAAGGATAAAATAATACCATCTGTTTTTGATGAAGGCTTTTCTGAATTTGTGATTGATAGGTTAAAATCCAAGATATTGGAAAGTTCTCTATAGAGACCATTTTATTAAAAAAATCATTGAATATATTGTCATTATATCTTATCTTAAATAATAAAAAGAGTACAACACAAAGAAAAATGAGGGAATTATGTTTATCGCAGCATGTTCAAGCAATGATAATTCAATTTCTGTTTCAGAAGAGGCAGATAATTATTCAAATATTATTGTAAGTTCATCAATATTTTATGATTTGTCTCCGGCTATTGCACCTATAGAAAAATATCTCAGGGCTATCAAAATTATATTTATCTACAGGACGTTATGAAATTAATGAAAATGGTTTAATAATAAATGTGAATAGCAAAGATAGTGTAATGATGAATAATAATAATGGAGATTTTTACAGCTTTAATATATACAGTAAGTTATTACAGGATACCATAATGGACTTAATTGTTTTTAGAAGTAGCAGATTTTATTATATAAATGCAAATTTTCATCATTACGAATCTTTTATATTACTAACAGGAATAAAAATAGAATATATAAATAATGAAATATTTTAAAAGAGAATGATCCAAAGAGTATAAATTTAAAAAGTTATTATATAGATACTCTTCTTTTTTTGAAAGGATATGCTTATATTCCTAATTTTATAGATACAACAGGTTTTTTTAGTAATAAGACCAAATACTATTTCTTTAAATCTCTTATTAATAATATAAAAGAATATAGCTCTATTATTGTATCTATATGTGATTCTAATGAACTATCATTAGATATTATAGAGAACAATTTTTTTAACAAAAATAGAATAGATAGTACAATAATAAACAAAACTATAGATATAATAAAAGATAGCTTGTATAATAATGATATTTTAAGAAAACTAGTATATTGGTCTATTGATTCATTGAAGGCAATCCCTAGTGATACTGATACTTTAAGTTGGATATCAATATTGAGATATCCTTATGCATCTATCGATAGAATTGTTTTATTTAATTATGATACTATAAATAATTCAGATATTGAAAATTTAAAATTTTTATACTATATTGGAGCCCCTATAATTTTAGATTTTTATTCTTAAGTTATAGCTAATATAAATAATTATCCTAAAGAGTTATCTTATGAATATACAAAATATTCCATTTTATATTATAAGATAGGAATAAAAATCAACCTTTGCAAAATTCAATAAAAATATGAATAAAATTGAAATAGTTTAATTTTTTATTAACTATAACATTTTGAAAATAAAAGAATAACTTAATCGGCATATATATTGCTTATAAGATATAGAAGAATAGAAACAGGGAAAAATAAAAAATTTATATAAAGATCTATCCCCCTCCATAATCCTTCTTCATAATTCCTCATATTATTCTATAACCCCCTCCACTCTCCGGTAGAGAGCCGGAGGGTGGAAATTTTTAAAAAAGATAGTGAGGCTTTTTGTTTTATTTTTTTTGGTATTTTGCCATATGTAAAATTGACATAACATACTATAATAAATTGATTTTTATTTTGATATAGTGTTAAGAACAATTATTGTTATACTATAAGGAATGAAATAGAATAAAATAAACAAAAAAGGAGGGTAAAATGAAAGTCTCAGTAAAAATTTCCAATTTATTTTTAGCGATTTTTATTATGACGTTTATATTTAGCTGTACGTCAGAGGATGAAATATTAGATAAGGCAAGGGCTTCAGACTCTGTATGGATAGATTCTTTAACAAAAGTTGATAGTATATTATCTGATTCATTATCCCAAACAGATGTAATGATTCAAAATTTGATAACATCAATAGATTCTAGGTTAAGGGAATCTGATTCTATAGTTGCAGATTCTTTAATTAATTTATTAAATGAATTAAAAGAGTATGTAAATGCTAATGATACAGCTACTATAGATTCATTATTAGAAGTTATTTCAAATGTTGTAAGTAAGCTTGAAGCTTCAGATTCAACAATTGTAGATTCCTTGAGTTTTCAAATTGTAACACTTGAGACAAAATTGGATTCATTGTTAAATCAAGATTATGGTATAATTGTTGAAGGGAAAGTTTATGATGCCTTAACAAACCAGCCTATTATTGGAGCAAAAGTTGAAATTTTAGAAAATGGAATGATTTGTTCTACAAGTGCAGATATTGATACTACAGAGGAAAATGAAACAGGATATTTTAGATTTGTATTTAATAGGGCAACCAGTGTAGGACCGTTGACTTTATATATTACTAAAGACGGTTATAATCCAAAAACAGTTAATGTGGCTACAATTACGGGTGTTACATCTATAACCCAATATATTGTTAGTAATGTAGGACCAATTTATTTAGATACTTTAAAAACATATTATGATACATTAAAGAGTATTGCTGAAACTAGTGAAAATACAACATTGAATATTGTTGCATCAGAGTCTAATGTGAATAAGGTAATATTAGCATCTTCTCCTATAATAATAAGATTTAATAGATCTATAGATACTACATATCATTTTGACCTTTATGTAATAGATGAATCAACAGGTGATACTTTAACTATAAATAGAATAGAATATAAAGATTATATGAGAGTAATGAAAATATATACAAATTTAGAGGAAGGTTATTCATACTCTATACATATAGAAAATATATGGGGAATTCCTGCTAGCGATGTTGAAGATTTAACATATTATGCTGAAAAAGATTTTGATAGATGGGTAATTACTTATAAAAAAGAGGATCCTGTAAAAGTAGCTATGTATATACCAACATTTGATACAACTTCTGTAATTATAGTTTTTGATAGGCCGATAACAAATCCTGCTGAAGATGCAGAGTTATATGTAGATGTAGATGGTAATGGCTCTTACACAACTTCAGGTGTGGGAGGTTCTGATCCAAATCTTACTTTATTTGAATATGGTAGATTAATAAATGTAGTAGGTAC
>JAMORN010000179.1 GCA_027063545.1 bacterium
AATAATTTTATTTTTTTTTCCTTTTTTATTTGTAAATATGCTTTATTAACAACGCTTCTCATTTCACCTTTATGATATTCATTAGGGCCATAAACATTAAAAAATTTTAATCCAACCACTCTATTAAAAAGTTTATTTTTATACAACCATAAGTCAAATAGATGTTTTGAAAATCCATATATATTTAAAGGTTTTAAAAAAGGTAAAAGTTTAATATCATCTTTAAAACCCATACTTCCATCACCATATGTGGCTGCGCTGGAAGCATAAATAAATCTTATATTATTGTATAGGGCAAATGAGCATAATTTTTTTGAATATTTATAGTTGTTATGGATAAGATAATTAGAGTCTTTCTCAATAGTAGAAGAACAAGCTCCTAGATGAATTATTGCCCTTATATTGTCTATTTTATTTTTATCTAGTAGTTCTAGGAAGTCCTTTTTATCTATATAGTCTTCAAATATTTTATTTCTTAAATTTTTCCACTTTTCAGACGTGTCTAAGTGATCTACAATTATTATTTCTTCTATACCTATATTATTTAAAAATTTTAATAAAACACTACCTATAAATCCCGCGCCACCAGTTAAAATTATTTTATTCTTCTTCATATATTAAGTTAATATAAAAAAAAAATTTAAAATAGTTCAATATTTTATTTATTTCTTATTGACAAAATATAAATACATTTTATATTAAATAACATAAGTAGGAAAAATTATAGAGATAAAGTATTTAAACTAAAAAAAAGGAGGAATTTATGCCTAACTTTAGATTTATTAATGTGTTAGTAAGTATAACAATGGGGTTATTACTTTTTATAACAAGCTGTTCGGATAATACACAACAGATTACACAAAATGATATAGAAGATATAGCAGATTCAGTAGCTGATTCGTTGGGAATTTCAGATTCATTAAAAGACAGTCTACAAAATATTATAGAAGACAGTATAAAAAATTTAACATCTATTAGTTCTTTAAATGAAATAACTGGGACATGGCAATTTTCAACCGAAATCCAATATAGAAAACTAAGTATATCTCTTGTAAAATTACCAGATGAGCTTATAGGTGATACTACATTTATTCAAGAGGTAAATATAGATCATAGTCAAGATTCTATTTTAAGCTTTATTTATGTAGAAAAAATTTCAGAAAATCAAGCTGTTGGCATAAATATTTTTAAAATAGGAAATCAATATTATGTAGAAACAGAGGATGGATATGATACTTTAACACTAATTAATAATGAAATTTTTGTGGCGACAGCAGAAGGAGATACTATACGATTATATAAAGATGCTAATGGGAATTTGGTATTTTTAGGTCATTTTGATGAGGGAGATGTTATGAGTAATGAAGAAGCACCAGATACTATTAAATGTAATGATACAACAAATATTATTATAAATGGTAGTTTTAGTGTTGATATTTTAGGAGGACTTGTTAGTGTAGATATAGCAGTTGATATTAATTCTTTACCAAAAATTCCAGAAGATTCAATATATGAAGAGAATGGGGAAGATGATAATAATATATTCTTTCAAGCTCAACAATGGGTGAAAGATAAAGTTAAGGAGGTTTGTCCAATACCAATAGGACCAATGCCATCTGAAGATCAAGATTCTAACTTTTATAATGATACAGTTTATTATTCACCTATTGATACTAATATTAATCCTGATGATACAAGCTATGAAGAGCCATATCCAACAAATTGTCCTACAGGGTATGGGTATGATGAAACTTGGTTTGAGAATGATCCTATAAGAGATTCTATTTATGCAGCAATTTTAAAAGGTTCAGAATTTAAGGTGTTTGGTATTGTTAGTATAAAAATTGATTCTTCAGGAGATACTATTTCAGTTGATTCTATTAATTCTTATTTAGAAATGGTATATAAGTTTTCTCCTAATTTAGATACTATTAAGTTTTATCAATATGATCCAGCAGGAGTCCCTATAGATAGTGCTATAGCACTAACAAATGTTATTCCAGAAAAACAAGCTATTTTTATGACAGTAATGACTACTATGACAATAGATTATTCTTCACCTGAGGATCCTAATTCTGCTTGTCCAGTAATAAGTCCTATACCTGAAACAATAAAATTTTTAGAGTATTCACCTGATGGCAATAGGGTAAAAATTACTTTTATTATAGAAAAAGAAGACGGCTCAAAAGAAATAATAGAAGATTACTGGGAAAAAATTATAGAATAAAAAGAATAGAATATAAATAAAAAACTTGCACCCTGGCTTCTATTAATGGAGTCAGGGTTTTTTTATATATTATATCTCCTCAGTAGTAAACAAATATTCATCTAAAGGCTGTGATTTTAACTTAAAATTATATTTGAAATAATTAGGATAGTATTTATTTTTTATTTTAAGTTTAAATTTTTCCATAATTTTTTCTTTATTTGAAAAATCAAAATCACCATAATATTTTCCATTTATTGTAATAAAGTAAATAGCCTTTTTTAAAGGGAAATAAATTTGAGAAAGTATATTTAAGTCAATATAAGAGTTTTTTCTTAATTTAATAATTGTTTTAGCAGTTTTTTTACCAATTCCAGGTACTCTAATTAAAGTATCATAATCTGCTTTTGTTATTTCAACAGGAAATAGATCTATGTTTTCTAAAGCATACCAAAGTTTAGGATCAATATTTTGAGGGAGATTATTGGTAGTTTTAAAAAAGTCACTAACAGAAAAGTTATATCTTCTTATAAGAAAATCAGCTTGATAAAGCACAACTTCTCTTTCAATAGGCGGTTTTTTAATCTTGTTAATTAATGGATTTGATGTTTCAATAGGTCTTATAGCAGAAAAATATACCCTATGAAGATGAAATTTATCATACAAGTATTTACTTAATGTTAGTATTTGTTTGTCATCTTCTTCAGAAGCACCTATAATCATTTGTGTAGTATGGCCTGATGGAAGAATTTTGGGAGCTTTTTTATATTTTTTCCTTTCAGTTTTAAAGAAATAAAATAATTCTCCAATATATTTCATTGGTTTTATAATTGAATTTTTATTTTTTTCAGGAGCAAATAGTTTTAAGCTTTTTTCCGAAGGCATTTCTATATTTATTGATACTCTAGATGCATATTTTGATATTTCATTAATAAGTTCTTTACTTATATTAGGCATTATTTTAACATGGATATAACCTTTAAAATTATATTTTTCTCTTAATAATTTTATTGTTTCAAGAAGCTTTGAAGCAGTATATTCCTCAGATTTATATATAGCAGAACTTAAAAATAAGCCATTAATTAGTTTTTTATTGTAAAATTCTAAAGTAATTTTTGCGATTTCTTCAGGTGTAAATATTGCTCTTGGGATATTACTTTCTCTTCTATTTATACAATAAGAGCAATTGTATTTACATATATTAGTATATAATAATTTTAAAAGACCTACTTTTCTTACTTGATTATTATAGGCTACATTAGAATAATATATAGGATATTTATTTACCTTTTCTACAGAAGAACAAGTTTGATCATAGTAAGCTGCATATGTTAACAGTTTAAGTTTTTCATATAAATATTTTTCCATAATAAAAAAAATAATTTTTATATTTTATTACATGGAAGATGAAAAAAAATTTAATAATACTGATAAATATTTTGGTAAAAAATTAAGAAAAATAGTTATTTTTTCATTATTTTTTTTATCTGTATTTTTTTTCTTAACTCAAATTTTTTTCTATTGGAGAGATCTTTCAAAAATGGATAAGGAAATAAAAAAAGAAATGGAGAAACAAAGGCTTTTACAAGTAAAAATAGATTCTATAGAAAATATTATAAAAAAATTAGATACAGATACTTTTTTAATTGAAAAAATTGCAAGAGAAAAGTTGGGAATGATAAAAAAAGGAGAGCAAGTTTATAAAATAAAAATAAAGGATATAAAAAAATGAAAAAAATAATATCATTTCTTAAAAATAGTTTTTTTTCGGGGATAATATTTTGGACTCCTATTGCTATAACCTTTTTTATTGTTTATAAAATTTTTCTGTTTTTAGATCAACCAACGCGTTTGTTAATAAAAGATTTTGTAGAGAGAACTATTCCAGAATATAGTAATTATATAGTACCAGGTATAGGACTTTTTATCACAATCTCTATTATAATAATTTCAGGAGTGTTTGCTAAAAATATGATAGGGAGATATATTACAAATTTTTTTGTTGATTTAATGCTTAATATTCCAATAATAAATAAAATTTATAAAGCTGTAAAGGAGATTGTTGATTCTATTTTATCAACTAACAAAAAGGCATATAAAAGAATTGTATTAATAGAATATCCAAGAAAAGGTATATGGAGTATTGGTTTTGAGACAGGTGAGGTTAAAGATTATTTGAAAGAAAAGATAAATGATAACAAAGAAAAAAAGGAAAAATATATATACGTCTTTCTTCCAACAACTCCTAATCCTACTTCAGGTTATATGTTAATTTTAAAAAGAGATGAAGTGATAGATACAGATTTAACTGTTGAAGAAGCTTTAAAACTTATAATGGCAGGTGGTGCTTTTGACCCAAGGGAGTTTATCAAAGATTAAAAAACAAGAGGGTTATTTAATAAGTTTTTATCCTTGGAAGGAATCTTCATATATACTCAAATTTTTACTAAAAGATTTTGGAGTTTTAGATTTTATACTATTTAGAGGAAAAAGAAAACATATTCCTATTTCTATAGGATTCAAATATGATATAGTATTTTATAAAAAAGAAAATCTTTCTATAATAAAAGAAATAGTATTAAATGAATCAATAACAATAAATACAAAAAAAGATTTTTATCTAGTACATATAATCTTTAAACTTATATCAAAACTTCATATAAGTGAGGAATACTCTAATTTTTTTTGGACTCTTATTGAAGAAATTTTTTCTCTACTAAAAAATAGTAAAATAGATAAAGATTTGATTTTTATAAAGTTTCTTATAAGTGTTTTAAAAATAGAAGGACTATGGAAGGAATATACTAAATGTTTTAAGTGTCACAAAAAATTTTCAAAAGGAGATGATGTATTTTTTGATTTACAAAATGTGAGAATATATTGCTCTGAATGTATAGATACATATAATAATAAACAGAATAAAATTTTTCCCATAAAGTTTTGGATTATTTCTTTTTCAAACTGGTTGATTTATAACAATATTGACTTAATTCCAGATTCAAAAAAAGAAAATATATTAAAAAATAAAAATGAGATAATGAATTTTCTTATAGAGTATTATAAAATACATCTTCTTTATAAAGATGAAGAAATATTTAAGATAATAGATAAATACTTACAAGTTTCCTCTTAAAATATTGACTTTATTTTAAATAGATTATATTTTAATTTTTGAAAAATTTATTTTTCTTAAAGAAATATAAATCTTAAAGTATAAAAGGAGAAAGATATGTTACTTGATAAGTTTATTGAAAAAGGGAGAGAGTTTTTAGGTGTTGAGTATCCTATTTTAGGTGGAGCAATGAGTTGGGTTAGTGATAGTGATTTAGTTTCTGCGATAAGCAACGCTGGGGGATTTGGAGTTT
>JAMORN010000180.1 GCA_027063545.1 bacterium
AGATGGTCTTATTAGGGGTCAAGAGGCTATAGATACAGGAGCTCCTATTTCTGTTCCTGTTGGGCCGGCGACCTTAGGAAGACTTTTTAATGTGGTTGGTGAGACTATAGATGGAAAGGGTCCTGTTAATTCTGAATTATATTGGCCAATACATAGAGAACCTCCTTCTTTTGAGGATCAAAATACTCAAACAGAGATGATGGAAACAGGTATTAAGGTTATAGATTTACTAGCTCCATACCCAAGAGGTGGTAAGATTGGTCTTTTTGGAGGAGCAGGAGTTGGTAAAACAGTTTTGATTATGGAGCTTATTCATAACATCGCAATGGTTCATGGTGGTTTTTCTGTATTTACAGGGGTTGGTGAAAGAACAAGAGAGGGTAATGAACTTTATTTAGAAATGCAAGAAGGTGGTGTTATTGATAAAACTGTTTTAGTTTATGGTCAGATGAATGAGCCTCCGGGAGCGAGACTTAGAGTTGCTTTAACAGGATTAACAATGGCAGAGTATTTTAGAGATATGGAAGGAAAAGATGTTTTATTATTTATAGATAATATTTTCCGTTTTACACAGGCAGGTTCTGAGGTTTCTGCTCTTCTTGGAAGAATGCCATCAGCAGTAGGTTATCAGCCAACCCTTGCTACAGAAATGGGATTCTTACAAGAGAGAATTACAACAACAAAGAAGGGTTCTATTACATCAGTTCAGGCTATTTATGTGCCCGCTGATGACTTAACAGACCCAGCACCAGCAACAGCATTCTCTCACCTTGATGCTACAACAGTATTATCAAGAGATATTGCAGCACTTGGTATTTATCCAGCAGTGGATCCTCTTGATTCTACATCAAGAATTTTAGATCCAGCAATTGTAGGTGAAGAGCATTATAGAGTAGCAAGAAGGGTACAAGAGATATTACAAAGATATAAAGAATTACAGGATATTATAGCAATTTTAGGTATGGATGAATTATCAGATGAAGATAAATTAGTTGTTTCAAGAGCAAGAAAGATACAAAGATTCTTATCACAACCATTCCATGTTGCAGAGCAATTTACAGGATTCAAAGGAAAATATGTTAAGGTTGAGGATACAATAAGAGGATTTAAAGAGATTATAGAAGGAAAGCATGATGATCTTCCAGAAGAAGCATTCCTTTATGTAGGAACAATAGAAGAGGCTGTTGAAAAAGCAAAACAATTGGTAAAATAAGATTAGGGGTAATATAAAATGAAAATAGAGGTGATTACACCGGAAAAGAAAATTTTTGAAGAGGAAAATATAAAAAGGGTTATTCTTCCTTTAACAACAGGAGAAAAAGAGATATTACATTCCCATGTCTCTTATATTGCTCAACTTGGAGATGGTATAATAGAAGTAGAGAGGGATGATGAGACAAAATCTTATTTAACAGTTTTTGGCGGATTTGTTGAGGTTTTAAATGATAATGTTAAGATTGTTGCTTTTGTTTCAGAGAGAAAGGAAGATATAGATAAGATGAGGGCATTAGAGGCAAAAGAAAGAGCTGAGAAAAGATTAAAAGAAGTTAAAGATAATATTGATATAGAAAGAGCAAAGAAGGCATTAAAAAGAGCAGAAATAAGACTTAAGATTTTAGACTTAGAATAAGTGTTTTTTAGTTGTTATAGTTTATTAATAAATTAGTTTTTTAAGAAAATTATTAGGCGCTTTATATAAGAGGTAGAAGTTATTTTAACTTCTACCTTTTTTTTTATTTTTAAGTAACGAGCCCATAAAAGTGGCTCGCTGAAGAGGACCTAACCTGTTAGTGTCGCTTAATTTTTTAGATAATCTTTGTACTCCTTATAATAAAAATAAAACAAAGATAAAAGTATCAAAGCAGCATAAAAAAAGATATACTTTATCATAATTGAAAACATTAGGTTTTCAAGTAAGAATGATGGCACAAAGCCTATGGTTCCTAAAGCAAGGATTTTAAATTCTTTCTGTTTATAGGGAATTTTATAATAAACTTTTAATGCCAAAACAAATGGCCTTATTAAAAAATAAAGCATAAAAGAGAGCCCTAAGATTCCAATTTTACCCATAATAGCAAGATAGGCAATATCAATCCAAGGAGACCAAGTAAATTCAAAAAGTCCAGGTCTAAATGCAAAAGGATGGGCTATTCCCATTCCTATAAGGAGTTTTTTCCCATAAAACATTATAGTATCATATCCAACAATAATTCTTAAAAGAAAAGACCAATCTTTATAAAAATAAACAACCTTTTCGTAGAATCTCTTATATAGCATAGGGTTTAGTGTTATTATTTTATATAAAATTCCTGTAAATACTCCTGTAGCAATAGAGGCTTGAATTAATGTTTTTAAAGAAAATCTTTTCCACCACATAAATATTATAAAAAAAGAGATTAAAAGGCCAATAACAATAGTTCTTGTTAAAGTAATAAGCATAGCAATAATACTAACAAAGAATAAAATAGCAAGAAAAATCTTTATAGATTTTTTCTTTTCCAGAAGTAGCCAAGCAAATAGATAAGGCATAATCATAGAATAGATAAAAGCCTGTCTTGTATATATCCTTGGTCCTAGAGAATAAGCTTTCCTTAAATAAGCCTGAAATATTATAAGATCAAGAATAATTACAAATAAAATAGTACCATAAAATACTATCTTAGCCTCTTTTTCATTTTTAAAAGAATATGTCAGTAAAATAGCAAAATTCCACATCATAAATAAGACAAATTCTGGTTTTAAATCATATCTATAAAGCCCACCTTTTAAAAATCCTAAAATTGAATAAAATATTATAAGAGAAGAATATAAAAAAACAACTATTAAATCCTTTTTCTCTACTTTTGTTAAAAACTTCGTTTTAATAAAAACAAATCCAAAAACAATAAAAATAAGAAGATAAGCAAATGTAGTTGGCAAAGGAATATTTAAGGTAATAATCTGTGTTGGCGGAATTTCAAACATAGAAATAGAATATAAACTTAAAACTAAACCAACACCAAAATTATAAAACATAGAAAAAACAGAAAAAGCAAAAAGTTCAACAACAAGCGATTTTTTAAGCCCGTATTTATAAGTAAATAAGGTGATAAAAAAAGAAAATAATAAAAAAACAAAAAATAAGAAATCTTCCCGAGAAAGAGAAAATAACTTTTTTAACAGATTTTCAACAATAAGATTTGTTTTATAAATAATACGATTAAGCATTGTTATAATACTTTTTATATAAATCTAAATATAATCCTTCATACTTTTCAATAAATTTTTTAAAATTAAAATCTTGTTCTACAATCAACCTTCCTTTTTTTGTAAGTTTTTCATATTCCTGTTGAGATATTGTTAATATATATTTTAATTTTTTATATAAGTCGTTTATATCACCTTTTTTTACTAAAAATCCATTCTCTCCATCTCTTATTATCTCTTTAACACCTGCAATATCACTTGCCACAGAAGGAAGTCCAAAATAGGATGATTCTATTAATACCCTTGGGAGCCCTTCTCCTAATACACTTGGCAACACATTAACATAAGCAATTTTATAAAACTTTTCTACCTCTTTAGTAAATCCTGTAATAGTAATCCTATTCTCAAGAGAATATTCTTTTATTAGAGATTTTAACCTTTCTGATTCTGGTGTTTCTTTTACGCCTCCACCCACATATATTAAATGAATATCATCAAACTCTTTAGATAATCTTTTATATGCTTCTAAAAGACTAAAAATTCCCTTTATCCAAGATAAAGTACCTACATATATTATATATCTTTTGTCTAAAGGAATATTGTATTTTTTTAAAAACTCTATTTTTTCCTCTTTTTTTAAAGGAGAGGTATCAAATTTTGAAAGATCAACAGCATTTCTTATAAAGGTAATATTTTTTGCTTTGGTTCTTTCTTGAAAGACCTTTGCTCCTGTTTCTGAATTGAAAATAATTAGAGTGGCATTTTTATAGATTCTTCTATCAACAAAAATATTTAAATTAAATCTTTTTTTATAATAAACATTTCTTACAGTAACAATATTAGGATATCCAGCCTGTCTTGCTGCCTTTGCACTATATCTTGCTGCTAAAAGATGATTGGCATGAACAATATGGGGATCAATTTTTTTAATTAGTTTTTTTAATCTATAAACACCCAAAGGATGATATATGGGAACAAATGTCCGAGTTATTTTTCCTATAAAAGGAATATTATCAAACTCTAGGATTTCTATATTTATATCCGGAATTTTTGAGACTTCATTATATAAAGGAGTGTCTTCTTTTGGAAGAATTATAGTGATTTCAAACTTATCTTTATCAATATTTTTTAAAAGATCAAGAAGACCTTGCTGACCACCTCCGATATGATAATAAGTTTCTACATATAACACTTTTATTTTCATGAGATTAAAGATAAAAAAAATTATATTATTTGTCAAAAGGATAAGAGGTTAAGATGCTTAAAAAACTTTCATTCTCATTTTTAGATAGTATCGCAGTTTTTTTGGGAACATTTATTTTTAGAATACTTATTATAAGAAACTTTTCTCCAAGTGAATATGGAGTTTTTGTCATTATATGGGCTATTTTTGATTTTTTTAATGTTTTGGTTTATGGATTTAGCGATAGAGGAGCAATGCGTCTTTTTGTTAGAAATAAAAGAATTGAAATATTAAGTTTTCTCTTTATTTATAGATTAACCCTATTTTTTATTATCTTTCTAATAAACTCTATTTTTGGCGAAAAAATCTTATCAATTTTTAATGGAAACTTTAAGAAAGACTATCTTATAATTTTCTCTTTTGTATATCTAACCGGCTTTTTTAGAGTTTTATCCAGATCCCTATTTGAAAACTTAATAAAATTTAAAATTTTATTTTTTCATAACTTATTTTACTACATAATCCTTAATACCCTAATATTTTTCCAAATAATTAACAATAGTCTAACTGTTTATAACCTGTTGAAAACTATTTTAATAGCAGAGGTAATAGGTTCAATAGAGGGGTTATTTTTGATGTTTATATTTTTAAACAGGGATATAAAGTTATCATTTAATATGAAGAGGTTTTTATTTTATTCTAAAGAGATAGTAAATTATGGAAGGTATTCAATGGGAATTGGTTTTTCTATGATGTTTTATACCCAGATAGACAGTTTAGTAATTGGTAGTTTTTTAACAACAAGAGAGGTGGGAATTTATGATGTAGGAAAAAAACTTCTTCCAATAGCACGGCTTTTTTCAAATAGTTTATCTAAATATTTATTTCCTGTGGTTGCAAAAGAGCGGGATTTAAAAAAGGTTAGGGATTTCTATTTTAAAATGTTAAAGTTGGGAGTTGGATTGGGAAGTATTCTTGCACTTTTTAATTTTATTTTTTCTAAGTATATAGTATTAACCTTATTTGGTAATGATTACATATCAGCTATAGGAATTGTAAAATTTTTCTCTCTTTATTTTATACTTCATCCAATAATAAACCTTTCAGGCAATACCCTGGGAGGATTAAACTATCCAAAATACGATTTTTATAACCTTTTAATAACAATGAGTGTTAATTTTATTTTAGATATTACTTTAATAAAATATTTTGGATTATGGGGTGTTGCTTTTGCTACATTATTTAGTGTATTTTTAGGTGGTATGCTTAATTTTTATAGAGTAAATCAGATAACAACAAGGAGAATAAAACTTGGCTAAAAATAGGATTAAAAGGCTAAAACTAAAAACAGAAAAGAAAAACTTTCATCCTTGGATATACTCTAAGATGATAACCCACCCAAATCCTAAACCAAAAAAGGAAGAGATTGTTGAGGTTGTTGATAAAAATTCTAAATTTGTAGGTTGGGGATTCTATCACCCAAAAAACACTATTAGCGTCAGAATTATTTCAAGAAAAAAAGAAAAAAAGATAGATAAAAATCTAATCTATGAAAAAATAAAAAGGGCAAAAGAACTTAGAGAAACATTAAATATAAATGCAAATAGTTATAGACTATTCTACTCTGAAAGTGATGGAATTAGTGGGCTTATTATAGATAAATTTGATAAGCTTTTAGTTATAGAACCATATAGTGCTGGAATATTAACAATTTATGAACATATTATCTGGTCTTTGAAAAAACTTTTTAAAGGTTATAGGATTGCTTTTAAGATTGATGAAAGGGTTGAAAAAAAGGAAGGCGTTGATTTTAGCTTTTTAGAGAAGGAATACCCATTGCCAGAGAGTGTTGTAATAGAGGAAAATGGAGTAAAATATAAAGTTTTATTTGAGAAAAGTCATAAAACAGGTTTTTTCTTTGACCAAAGAGAGAATAGAGAATTTTTTGGAAAATTAAGTAAAGGAAAAATAGTTTTTGATATTTTTTCATATACAGGTGGTTTTGGGCTTAATGCTTTGAAAAATGGAGCAGAGTTTGTATTTTTTGTTGATTTAGATGAGAAAGTTTTAGAGGTATTGGAGGAAAATTTAAGATTAAACAATATTTCTGAAGATAGATATAAAATTGAACATAAAGATGCTTTTGATTTTTTAAGGGAAATAGATTTAAATCCTGATTTAATTTCTGTTGATCCTTCTAAGTTTTTATCAGTAAAGGAAGAGTATTCGGTTGCTTTAAGAAAATACGGAGATATAAATAGACTTGCAATAAGAAAGGTTAAAAATGGAGGAATTATAGCAACTTTTTCTTGTTCTGGAATGCTAAGTATGGATAAGTTTTTATCTGTGGTAAGAAACTCTGCAAAAGAAGAGAAAAGGTTTTTACAGATAATAAAATCAACCTCAGCAGGTGGAGATCATCCAGTTTTGGATATTTTTCCAGAGAGTTTTTATTTAAAAGGGATTTTTGCAAGGGTTTTAGATGATATTTAAATTTAAAGATAATAAAATAAATAAGGAGATGAAAAATGATAAAGGTGATTTTAGAGGGAGAAGGATATAAAAATGATAAAAGGATTCTACTTGATGCTTTTGAATTGAGAAGAATAAAGGTGTTTTTAGATGATAAAAAGATTTTTGAAAAAGAATTGAATATAAAAAAAGAGATTATTGATGGGGAGGAGATAGAAGAACCTGAAATTTCGGTATTTATACCAGAGGATGATAATATAGAGATGGAAGATTTAAATTTGCATGACTTTTCCAAAGAATCCATAGAAAAAGAATTTATTTTTGAAGATTTAGATAGTTTTGATTTTAATAAACTTTTAATTTATCCTATATATGTAAATTTTAAGGATAATAGTTTTATTCTATTTGATAAACTTTTATATGAGATAGAAGAGGATAACTATATAGAAAGTAATAACGTTTAAAGAATTCTATTATGCTTCAACCTAAAAATGTAGATATTTATTATTTTTCTGGAACTGGTAATACTAAATTAGTAGTAGATAAAATAAAGGAAGTTTTAAAAAGTCAAGGATACAATGTTTCTCTTTATAAAATAGAAAAAGTAAATCCAACAGAAATTAATTTAGAAAATAAAGTTTTAGGTTTTGCATTTCCTGTTGCTCTTCAGGGTACTTATCCTTTTATATGGCATTTTTTTGAAAAATTACCATCAGGAAATGGAAATCTTGTTTTTTTAGTTGATACTTTAGCTGCGTATTCTGGAGGAATTTTAGGGCCAGTAAAAAGAATATTAAGAAAAAAGGGTTATAACCCTTTAATTGCAAAAGAGATAAGAATGCCTTCAAATCTATCAGGATCATTAGATCAAAAGAAAATAGAAAAAGGGCTAAAACAAGCAGAAAACTTTGCTTTAGATTTAATAGAACTAAAAGGTAGTTGGTATGATATACCAATTTATTCAGATTTTTTATCTATTTTCTCGCGGAAAGAATTTTTTTGGAATTTTTTTAGAAGGATATTTCATTTAACTATAGACAAACAGAAATGCAAAAAGTGTAATATATGTGTGAATATTTGTCCTGTTGGAAATATAGAAATAAAAGAATATCCAGAACATAAAGATCATTGTGTTTTTTGTTTGAGGTGTATATCTTTTTGCCCTCAAGATGCTATTTATTTTAAAGAAAAGAAAAATTTTAAAAAATATAAATCTATAGAGTTAACTAAATTATAAGGAGATTTTAAATGAACATATTACTTTGTTATGGAAAGCATCCATTTACAACAGGAGAATTTATAGAGAAATCATTAAGAAAATATTTTAATGTTTTTTCATGTGGAACAGTTTTAAACGGAGCAAAGCATGATCTTACTATAACAGATCCTTATATAGATATATATTCCCTAATAAAGTCATTAGATTTTAAACCAGATTTAGTATTTTTTATTGAAAGTGGTGTTGAGTTTTTCCCTATAAACATAGATAAGATAAAAGTACCAACTATTTATTACTCAATAGATGCTCATTTTAATTATAACTGGCAAAAAAATTATTTTTATCTTTTTGATTATGCCTTTATAACATTTAGGCAATTTATAGATAGAGTTTCAGAGTTTATTGATTATACACCAATTTATCTTCCTCATGGATATGATAGTAGTATTTATTTTTACAAAAATGAGAAAAAGGATATAAATATTTCATTTGTAGGTGATTTATCAAGAAAAAATAGGCTAAAATTAATAAATAAATTAAAAAAATATGATATAAAAATATATACAAATATCTGGGGCGAAGAAGTTAGGAAGATCTATTCAAGATCAAAACTTGTTTTAAATGATAATACATTTGGAGTTTTAAATCCTAGAAATTTTGAGGCTTCTAGCTGTAGAAGTGTTGTTTTAGCAAATCCTGCCGTTGATTTGGAGAACTTTTTCAAGGATAATGAGAGTATAATTATCTATAATAGTATTGAAGAATTAGATAAAAAAGTAGATTTTCTATTAAAAAACAGCGAATTACTAGATAAAATAGCGAAAAAAGCACAAGAGGTCGCTTTTTTAAATACTTGGGATAAAAGAATAGAGTCTGTTAGAGATAAGTTTTTTAGTTTTAAAGAGAAAAGAGAAAAATCTTTTGCTAAGTTAAGTTATGCTTTAATGTTTTTAAAGAGAGGTATTTATTCAAAAAGTTATGAGTTTCTTCAGGTTCTATTAAAAGAGAATCCTAATAATTTCATAGTTCTTATTAGTTTAGCAAAACTTTATTTAAATATAGGAGATTATAAAAATGCAGAGATTTATCTTGAAAAAGCAAAATCATTAAATAGTGAGCATTTTAATGTTTTATTTTTAGATGCACTTTTAACTTTAAATAAGGATATAAATAAAGGGATTGATAAACTCTTAAAAATAAATGATAAATATAAAGATTATGATGTAAAATATATATTAAGTTTATTTTTCTTGAACAGTCAAAAGAATTTATCAATAAAACTTCTTAAAGAAGCTATAGAAATAGATCCATATAGATTTGAAGCAAGAGATAAATTAGATGAGATTTTAACAACTTGAAAACAATAGAATTAGATGTAAAAAAAATATATTTTTTTGAAAAATTAAAAGACTTTTTATGAAAAGAACCCTTACCATTTTATTATTTATTTTCATTTTTTTTACAGATAAAACATCTTTTTCTCAAAGCTTAAATAAAAGAGTTTTTAAACTACAATCTAATAGTTATAAAAAGTTTCATTATAAATTAAATAGTAATAAGAAATTTTATCGACATTTCGTTTTCTTAGTAGATTTAGTAGATGGGAGATCCTTTAATAGAAGGATTTTTCCCTTAAGAGAGGCTGATATTTTAACAATAAGGGATAGGAATAATATATATAACAAAAATTTAGTGTTAGATTGTATTCTTTTTTCTAGAAAATCTCAAAGATATAAAGAATTTTTAAAAAAATCAGAGGAAATCTTTTTAAAAGAAAGATCAAATAAGATAAAGAGCTTAATAAGAGAATATCTTTCAAAAACAATATATAAATCTGTTACAGAAAGATTTTTTCAAAATCCAAATTATTATATAATAGAGTCATCTTTTGAAGATAATACTAAATTATTTGTTAAAATAAAAGAGAATGCTATAATGGAAGAGGATATAAAAAATATTATGAATAATATTTATCTATATATTCCATTTATTGTTGGGTCAAAGCAATGGGAAAAGACTATTGTTATAGAAAAAAAGATAAAGGATAAAAATGGGAATGTAAAAATAAAAAAAGAATACTATAAAGAATATTATACAAAAATTTTTATAAAAGAGTATATATTTAAAATCTTTATAAAAGATTCCAATAACATTATAATAACTTTATATAAAGAAAAAAAGAGAACTATAAGTGATAGCTATAGAGTTGACTATAAAAATAGAAGTTTCTATTATTATAGATATACATTTTATAAAGCTTTAAGAAATTTTTATTATAGCTATAAAGAGGCAGAAGATCCTATTTTTAATCTTTATTATAGTGGTTTTAAATCTCAAATAATAGAAAAATATGATAATAAGTTGGGTTTTGCTATAAATAAAACTTTTGCAAAAAGAACAAAAATAAAACAGGGAGATATTATATATATATTAGAAAAAGAAAAAAATAAAATTAGACAATCAGGCTGGGGTGTTATCTATAGAAAAGAAGATGAAAACATAGATCCTAATTTTTATTTATATAAATCTATGCTTGTTAAAGGAAATGCAGATTTATATGATGAGGTAAAAATAAAAAGACAAAGTTTATTCAGAGAATATATGTTTATGTATGCAGGAATAACAGATATACCAGCCTCTTTTATTATAGATACTACTGTTGAGAATAGATTAATTGATAAGATAAGAACATACCAGACAGCATATGCTTTAAATTTTGGCTTAGGTTTTAAAACCGTAGGAATTCAATATTTAACAGCCTTTTATTTCCATTTATCTATGATAGATTTAGTTTATTTACCTGTACTTGATGGAGGACATTTTTCTTTAAATTATCATGCTAGGGATACTGTAGATGGAGAGATAGTAAGCGATAGTGTATATACTTTGACAGGAGATATTTATGGTTTTTTTATGGCAAATTATGGGATAGGTTTGGAATATAGACAATTTCTCAGACAAGGATTTTATTTTTCTGTAGGTTTTTATTTTATATTTTCCTTTTTATATAATAATGTATATAATGAATATTATGTAGAAGATGATACTCTTAATGTAGAATTTTATACTTCAATGTTTTTAGGGAAAAGAATTGATCTAGGCATAAAATATCTTTTAAATCCTAATGTAATGTTTGATTTTTCTTTATCTTTTTTTGCTTATCAGAAATCATTTAATTCTTATTTTTCTGTATATAAAGAAGTAGAATACTACGATGAAGAAGATACTATAAAAACAAAAAGAATTTACTTAGATGAAAACTTAGATAAACGCTATACACCAATTTATTTTCAAAATAACAGAAACTTAGGGTTTTCCATAAGAGTTATTTATATGCCAAATATATAAAGAACCTATACTTTATAACTTCAATTTAAATGAAATATTTCTTGAGATAATATTATCCTCATCTATAACCTGAGAAACAGAAAGATTTAGTTTTCTAAGATTTAGCTTTATACCCATACCCTTTTCTTTATAATATGAAATAGCACCAAAAACTTCAATAACATTAGTAATACCAAGATCTCCTCCAACTTTTATGTCTTTATTATCAAGAAAAATAGAGTTATCAGATAAAGTTATCTTTAAAAATTGACCTTTTTCTTTATTTTCAAATATTTTATAACTTAAACCTGTTGATACATACATAGGAGAATATTCAAGGGTATCATCCCCTTTTGTTTTTAACATACTAGCACCGAAACTATTAAAAACTAAAGAGATGTTAAGATTTTTATTAACTTTGTATAAAAAACCTAAATCAACAGATGAACCATAAATAGATGTTATTTCTATGTTTCTATATAAGAAATTAAATGAAATGCCAAAATACAGTTTTTTATTGTATTTTTTACTAATTATTGTTTTAAATAATATATCATAGGCCTCTCTTTCTATAACAAAGTCTGGATCCCAGTAATAATAAGAGGTTTCTTCATCATAAGGTAAATAAGTTGTTTGATACCATTTCCCATAGTTTATCCAATCAAGATATAGAAAAACATTTGTGTTTGATGATAAATCAAGTTTTGTTTGTATATTGTCAATAGTGTATAAATTTTCAAACATACTTTGATGGGAATAAAATAAAAAGTTTTCTTTAAAAAAGAAGCCTAAAGCAGGATTTATACTATAGTTTGGAGAATTTCTATCTATAAGAGAAATATCAGAAAAAAGCATTCCTATTGATTTTGCATTATTATATGATGAAAAGTTAAAATTTGAATATGTAGAAACAAACTCATAAGAAAGTATCTTTTTATAGAAAATTAAAGAAAAGAATAAAAATAATATTAAAAAAAATCTATTTCTTCTCATTTTTATATAACTCTATCAGTTCAAAAACGTTTAGGTTTTTTATTTTATCATTATTTTTATTATATCCTATTTTTTCAATATACTTAAAAATTAGGGCAAAATCTATACTTTCTATCTCTAAAAAAGTAGGAATAAAACTATAATCATTTAAATATGTATCAATAGCAAAGGTTAATTTTATATTTGTATCGGAATCTATTATATGATATTGGATTCTCTCTTTTTCTATATCTAATATAGGATAAAACCCTAAATTTGTCAAAATAAAATTAAGATTATCAAAATCTGAAATTTCAACCTCAGTTTCTTTATGAAAAACAAAATTATCCTCTTTTGTTTTATCTTTTAATGTTAGAAGAACTTTTTCACCTTCTTTTCTTAATCTAAGAGTTTTTTTTATGTCCCTTAAATTGAAATGTTTGTTATTATAATATATTGCTCTAAAATATTTTTTAAAATCAAAAATAGCACCTATAGCTTCAAGTTTTTTAATAATTTCAGTTTTATTAATCTCTAAGATTTTTAGTTCTTTTTCTTGAAATTCTTTATTATTCATCATTTGTTTTAAATATACAAAAAACAACATTAAAATATAAAGTTTTTTGCTAAATTTAAGTTTAAAAAATTATTTTATAAATATGATGTTAAATGAATGGATAAATAAAAATATACCAGATTTGTCATCTAGAATTGAAGAAATCAATAATCAAGATTTTTTATTGACACAAACAATTGGTATAGCAGGTCTAGAATCTGTTTATAGAGTTTTGGAAAATTTGAAAGCATCTTTATTCCCAGGTGTATTTGAGAAATATCCTATTGAAGAGGAAAGAATAAATATTTTTATAGGAAATAAATTGAGAGAAGCAGCAACAGATCTAGCTTTTTTAATAGAAAAAGTTTTAAAATATACATGCGAACATGAGCATAAAAACTCTTGTACACAATGCAAACAAAAGGCTGAGGAGATAACCATAGATTTATTAAAAAATTTGCCAAAAATTAGAGAAATTTTATCAACAGATATTATAGCAGCCTATAATGGAGATCCTGCAGCAAAATCTTTTGAAGAGATAATATTAAGTTATCCATCTATTAAGGCTATTTCTACTTATAGAATAGCCCATTTTTTATATAAAAAGAAAGTACCTTTAATACCTAGAATAATGACAGAATTTGCCCATCAAGAAACAGGAATAGATATACATCCAGGAGCAGAGATAGGAGAATACTTTTTTATAGATCATGGAACAGGGGTTGTAATAGGAGAGACTTGTGTTATAGGTAAAAATGTTAAGATTTATCAAGGAGTTACTTTAGGGGCTAAAAGTTTTCCTTTAGATGAAAATGGAAATCCTATAAAAGGTATAAAAAGACATCCTAATATAGAGGATAATGTTATTATATATTCAGGAGCAACAATTTTAGGGGGAGATACAACAATAGGGCATGATTCTATAATAGGTGGTAATGTATGGCTAACCCATTCTGTTCCACCATATTCAAGGGTTTATAATGCCCAACCAGAGCCTATAATAAAAGTAGGTAAAAAACCTACATCTGACGAATAATCTCTTTTTTAAGGGGGAAATAAATTGATTGAACTTTCTCCAAAACTTAATACTCTAACACCATATATACCAGGTGAACAACCAAAAAATTTAGAAGAATTTATTAAATTAAATACTAATGAAAATCCATATCCTCCCAGTAAAAATGTTGATAACTTGTTGAAAACATTTGAAGTAGATAATTTAAGATTATATCCACCACCGCATTTGGAGGATTTAAGAGAAGTTATAGGAAGTTTTTATGGTGTTAGCGGAGAAAATGTTTTTGTTGGAAATGGGTCTGATGAGGTTTTAGGTTTTAGTTTTTTTGCTTTTTTTTATGGAAAGAAAAAGAAGATTTTAATACCTGAGATTTCATATTCTTTTTATCCTGTTTTTGCACGTTTATTTGATATAGAGTTTGAAGAGATTCCTTTAAGAGAGGATTTTTCTATAGATTTAGATATATTTTTAGAGAAAAGTTCTATATGTGGAGGAATTGTTTTTGCAAATCCCAATGCACCTACATCTTTAGGAATAGATAGTAAAAGGTTAGAAGCTTTTCTTGAAAGTTTAGATCCAAATATTCCAGTTATAGTTGATGAGGCTTATATGGATTTTTATGGGGATAGTATTGTAAATTTAGTAAAAAGATTTAAAAATCTCCTTGTAGTAAGGACTTTTTCAAAAAGTTTTGCTTTAGCAGGTATAAGATTTGGCTTTGCTATAGGAGATAGTTTTTTGATAGACTCTTTATTTAAGGTTAGGGATAGTTTTAATTCCTATACAATAAATATGCTAACCTATGAAATAGCAAAATCTGTTTTTGAAGATATAGATTACTATAATGAAATTGTGAGTAAAATAATTAAAACGCGAGAAAGGGTAAAAAATAGTTTAAAGGAAATGGGATTAGAAGTTTTTGACTCAAAAACAAACTTTTTATTTATAAGGATAGATAAAGAAAAATTTAATATAGATGCAGAGAATGTTTATTTAAAATTAAAAGAGAATAAAATTTTAGTAAGATATTTTAATTCCCCTGAAAAAATAAAGGATTTTATTAGAGTTACAATAGGAAAAGATGAAGAGATGGATATATTTTTAGAAAAATTAGGGGGAATATTGGGTGCTTTCAAAGGTTAATAGTGGAGCACTTTTGGGCCTTAACTTTATAAAGGTTATTTGTGAGATAGATATATCAACAAAGGGATTTCCTGCTTATTTTCTTGTAGGTCTTCCAGATAATGCTGTAAAAGAATCTAGAGAGAGAATAATTTCTGCAATTAAAAATTCTGGTTTTGAATTTCCATCTAATGATAGAATAACAATAAATTTGGCACCAGCAGATTTAAAAAAAGAAGGGAGTTTATATGATCTTCCTATAGCTATAGGTATTTTAATAGGAGCAGAAAAAATATATCCAAAGATTAATTTAGATGATTTTGTTTTTTTAGGAGAATTATCCTTAGATGGTAGTTTAAGGCCAGTTAAAGGCGTTTTGCCAATAACAGCAGGTCTTAAAAAATATGGTATAAAAAACATAATTGTTCCATTTGAGAATAGATTTGAGGCAAGTATTGTAAAGGAAGTAAATGTATATGCTTTTAAAACTTTAAAAGAGGTTGTGGATTTTCTAACAGGAAAATTGAAAAAAGACCCTTTTAAAGATGATACAAAAAGTATTAACAGCTTATCAACATATAATATAGATTTTAAGGATGTAAAAGGGCATTTTCATGCCAAAAGGGCTATAACAATTGCTGCAGCAGGAGGGCATAATATTTTAATGATAGGGCCTCCTGGTAGTGGAAAATCAATGCTTGCTAAGAGAATACCAACAATTTTACCAGATTTAACTTATGAGGAGATGCTTGAGACAACAAAGATTTATTCAATAGGAGGATTATTAACAGAGGATACACCACTTATAACCAAAAGACCATTTAGAGCTCCACATCATACAACAAGTAGTGTTGCTTTAATTGGGGGAGGAAGTAGTTTAAAACCGGGAGAGGTTTCTTTAGCCCACAATGGTGTGTTATTTTTAGATGAACTTCCAGAGTTTAAAAGAGGTGTTTTGGAGGTTTTGAGAGAACCTCTTGAGAATGGTTATGTGACAATTTCTCGGGCAAGAGGAAGCGTGAGATATCCAGCAAGGTTTATGTTTGTTGCTGCTATGAATCCTTGTCCTTGTGGATATTATGGGGATCCTGAGCATACTTGTAGTTGTTCTTTATCTGAAATAAAAAGATACAGATCAAAGGTAAGTGGTCCTTTACTTGATAGAATAGATATTTATCTTGATGTACCAAGGGTTGATGTGGAAAAATTAATGGAGGACGAAATGTCAGAAAGTTCTTTAGAAATGAAAAATAAGGTTGTAAAGGCAAGGGAGATTCAGTATTTTAGATATAAAAGACATAAAAATATTCTATTAAATTCTCATTTGCCACCTAATTTAATAGAAAAGTATGTTATACTTTCGAAAGAAGCTAAAAATATATTAAAAATGGCGATAAAAAAATTCAATATATCAAATAGGGGTTTTCATAGAATTCTAAAACTATCAAGAACAATAGCAGATATAGATAATTCAGAAAAAGTAGATGAAAAACATATTTTAGAAGCTATAGGTTATAGAACATCTCTGGAATTATAATTGATAAAATAAATATCTTTTTTTATATTTTTTTTAATCCCTATATTAAATCTATCAACACAAGGAGAAAAGTTGTTTTATGAAAATCTGTGATATTTTAAAAGAAAAGTTCACCATAAGTTTTGAGTTTTTTCCTCCAAAAACAAGAGAAGGCGAGGAAAATCTTTTTAATACAATTAATGATTTATTAACATTTAATAAAGATTTTAACCCAGATTTTGTTTCTATCACATTTGGAGCCGGCGGTACCACAAAAGATAAGACATTTGAGATAACAAAGAAAATAAAAGATAAATACAACTTAACTATTTTAGAGCATTTTACATGTTATGGTTTATCTAAGAAAGATATAGAAACTTATTTAAAAAGAATAAAAGATATAGGTATAGAGAATATTTTAGCATTAAGAGGGGATAAACCAAGAAACATAGAAGATTTTGTTCCACCACCAGATACTTTAAATTATGCTAGTGAATTAGTGGAGTTTATAAAGAATATAGATAAAAGTTTTTGTATAGGAGTTGCTGGTTATCCAGAGGGACATCCTAAGGCACCTTCATTGGAAAAAGATATTGAATATTTAAAATTAAAGCTGGATAAAGGGGCTTCTTTTGTTATTACTCAGCTTTTTTTTGATAATAATGATTTTTATAGATATATAGAGTTAGTAAGGAAAAAAGGTATAGAAGCTCCTATAATTCCGGGAATTTTACCTATTATAAGTTGGACAAATCTAGAGAGATTTACACAACTTTCTGGAGCAAAATTACCCCAAAAAATTTATGAGGATTTATACCCTCATAAAGATGATAAAGATTATATTATAAAATATGGGATTGAATTTTCTATAAAACAAATAGAGGATTTAATAGAGTTTGGTATACCAGGTATTCATATTTTTACTTTAAATAAAAGTTATTCATCCAAAATGATTTTAAAAGAAATCTTAAAAAAAATCTAAAGAAGGGGGTGATTATGGCCGATAGAAATAAAAGAGGCAAGCCAGGGAAGGTAACAAAGTCGCCAGGGAAGGAAGAGCCTCAAGTTGATCCAAAATTAAAAGAATGGCTTCAAAAAAATACGTATCATTATAGTGATTTCTCAGATATATCTAAGTTAGTAAAGGCTAAACAAAAGAAGGATTTAAAAATTTCAGTAGTTATTCCAACGCTGAATGAAGAATCTACTATAGGTTATGAAGTAGAGCTTATAAGACTTGAATATATGGAGGCTCATGGGTTAGTTGATGAGATAATAGTTGTTGATTCAGGCTCTATTGATGCCACAGTAGAAATAGCTCGAGATGCGGGTGCTACTGTTTATTATGCAGCAGATATTCTTCCGCAATATGGTACTTATTTAGGAAAAGGAGAAAATCTTTGGAAGAGTTTATACGTAGCAAAAGGTGATATTATTTTATGGATAGATGCAGATATAAAAAATGTTTCAGGAAGATTTATATATGGTATTTTAGGACCTCTTCTTTTAAGAGATGATGTTTTATATTCAAAGGCTTTTTATCAAAGACCTCTTCATACTCCAGATGGAGTTTTAGCAGCAGGTGGAGGAAGGGTAACAGAGATTTTAATAAGGCCTCTTTTTAATTATTTCTTTAAAGATTTAACAGGATTATTTCAACCTTTAAGTGGTGAGTATGCAGGTTATAGAACTCTTTTAGAGAAACTTCCATTTTCAACAGGTTATGGAGTAGAGACAGGTCTTTTAATAGATATATATGAGAATTTTGGTCTTGATAAAATTGCTCAGGTAGATTTAAATAAGAGAATTCATAGAAATAGACCTATAGAGGAACTTTCAAAAATGGCTTTTCAAATATTAAAAACTTTTATTAGAAAATGTGAGGATTATGGTTATCTAAAAGTAAATAAGAGAGAAGATATAAAGTTTTTTAATAGATTAATTTCAGAAAGAGAGAATTATAACATTTTAAGTGAGTATATTGATTATATTGAAAGACCTCCAATGATTGAAATAAAAGAGTATAGAGAGAAATTTTCTATAAAATAACTTAAAAAAAGGGAGAGACTACTATTCGTCTCTCCCGCCTGATAATATAAGAAGTATTCTAAATATACTCCAGAATAGATTAATAATATCTAAAAATAGTCCAATAGCAGCAGCAAGAGGATGAGTTTTTTCTCTTACAAGTTTTGATGTATCATAGAGAATAAAAAGTCCAAATATAAAAGCACTTGCACCAGATAAAAGTAAGTGAAAAGTATTATTATGGACAAATATCCCAATAACAGATAAGCCTATAATTACTAAAAGTAAAGTAAAAATAGTCCCAGATAAATAAGAAAAATCCTTTTTTGTTATTAATACATATAAACTTAAACCAAAGGTAACAAATGTTGTTAATACAAGAGCCTGGCCAAATATTTTTAACATAAATGGAGATGAAAGTATTAGTGCAAAAATAGGTCCATCAAAGAAACCTACACTAATAGTAAAAAGATAGTAAAAAAC
Source organism: bacterium (assembly GCA_027063545.1). Classification (GTDB taxonomy): domain Bacteria; phylum JAMORN01; class JAMORN01; order JAMORN01; family JAMORN01; genus JAMORN01. Next base: position 19,083 of record JAMORN010000180.1, read on the forward strand.
AACACCCATAAAATTATAAGTATTTTTTAATGTTAGAAAAATAAAAGCAATTTGAGCAATAATTGCAATGAGAAAAAATCCTAAGCTACCAACATTTGCTAAAAGTTGAGTTGCACCAATCAATCCTGCAAATCCACCTATAGCCATTGTTAAAAAACCAGTAAATAAGTATAAATATGTTTTTCCTAATGTAGAAGTTGCTACCTCTTTAGATTGTAAAATATCAACAGCATTATATTGTTCCATAAATTTTACCTCCTTTTATTTTATAGCTTTTTTTTCAAATAAACTATTCTATATAAAATTAAAATAATAAAAAACAAAAAAATTTCCATATTTTTTAATAATTTTATTTTTTTCATAAAATTTATTTAATTGTTTAAAAAAGGAGTTTATAATATATATGTAGTTTATTTAAATTTTGAATACTAAAGAATTATAAAAATTATTATAAAATAGCTGCCTTCGGAAGCCAGATTTATTTCTTTATCTATTTTTAATCTATTTAAACCCTTCCATAAATATCTTCAAATCTCACAATATCATCTTCCCCTAAATAATCTCCTATTTGAACCTCAATAATTTCCAACTCTTCATCATAAGGATTTTCAAGTCTATGTTTTGTTTCTTTTGGTATGGAAACTTGATGTTTTATATCAAGATCTAAAATATCATCTCCAACCTGAGCTTTTCCTTTTCCTCTAACAACAACCCAAAACTCTGATCTATGATAATGAAGTTGAAGACTTAGCTTTTGATGAGGCTTTACAACAATTGTTTTTATTTTATATCCTTCTCCTTCGGATAATACAACAAAAAATCCCCAAGGTCTATATGAGAAGATATGGTCTGTTCCTTGTACAAGATTTTTATTTTTTAATACTTCAACCACTTCTCTTACCTTTTGAGATTCTCCTTCTTTTAAAATTAAAAGAGCATCATCTGTATCAATTATATTTATATTCGAAATCCCTACAGCTGCAATTACTTTATTTTTATAATTTATATTTTTATTAACAATTAACGACTCTTTTGTATCAATTGTAATGATATTTTCTCCGATTTTTACATTGGAGTTTTTATCTTTATCCATAACCTTATATAAACTATCCCAGCTTCCAATATCAGACCATGTTAAACTCATTGGAATAATAACAGAGTCTTTTGTTTTTTCCATAATAGCATAATCAATAGAAATAGACTCAAATTCATCAAAATGCTCTATTAATTTCTCAAAATTATATCTCTTATATACATTAAATATCTTAGGAGCATACTTTTTATAATCATTAACAATTTTTTTCACGCTAAACATAAACATTCCAGAATTCCAGAAGTATTCTCCTGTAGCTACATATTCTATTGCTGTATCAATATCTGGTTTTTCTGTAAATTTTTCTATATAATAAGCAGAGCTATCTATTTTTTTTCCTGTTTTTATATATCCATACCCTGTTTCTGGAGCTGTAGGAGTTATTCCAAAAGTTATAATATAGTTATTTGCAAGATTTTTAGCATATTCTAAGTAATCAATAAATCTTCCTTTAGGAGATATAATATGGTCAGATGGGGATACAAAAACAATTTCATCATCTTTTGCTTTCATTTTTTCTTGAATATATTTAATTCCAAATATAATAGCAGGAGCAGTATTTTTTCCTTGAGGTTCTTTTATTACATGAACTTTATTATCTATATTTAAATCTTCTAATTCTTTTTTAATTAAAAAGTAATAGTTTTTATTTGTAATAACTAATATATCCTCAGGTCTTACATACCCTAAGAATCTTTCAACAGTTAACGCAAAAAAAGATTTATTATGAAATAGTTTTAAAAATTGTTTAGGATAATGTTCCCTAGACTCTGGCCAAAGACGAGTTCCTTTACCTCCTGCAAGGATTATTACCTTCATTCTTCACCTCCTAACCTTATATATTTATGTGCTATTTTTCTAAGATTCTTATCTAATAAAATATGAAATGTCTGAAGTCTATTCAAGGCTTTTTTAGGAATTTGGGATAGAGGAATATATATATAATATTTTTTAAAAGTTTTAATAATCTCTTTTTTCCTTTCGTCAGGTGGTTTTTTAGCAATATATAGAATAAATTTACTTTTTGTATAATAACATAGTCCATATAGAAGTTTTTCTGATAGAGAATAGTTTTTAAATTCTTTATTCCTTTCTAATATTATCCAGAAATCAGGAATATTTTTAGGGGGATAAATTAAAAATAAGCCACCATATTTAGCTTTGAATATTCCTTTATGAGTTTGATATCTTTTAAAAGCAGTGGAGTAATATCCTAATGTTGATTCATTATGATGTTCTGCATACAGGATTCCTTTCATAGGATAAAAATGATCATTATCTTCATCAAAAAATATAATTGTTCCTTCAATATCTACATTATAAAATCTTAAATCATACTCTTTTATCAAAATATTCTCTTTATAAAACTCTTTTAACATCTCTTTTATTGCAATACCATCTTTAAGTCCAGAAGAAAATTCTTCTATTCTAGAATGTTTTTCTCTTAACAAAGATTTACCAGTTTCTTTTATTTTTTTTATATAGTTTTCTAGAAATATATCTTCAGGAGGATATGAAACTATATGATAAAAATGAAAATCATCATAAGAAAATTTATAATCTTCAATCTTTTCTTTTTTTATTTTAAACTTTAAATCAACCCACTCTTTAGGAGACGTATCAAAGTAGTTAAAAAAGATTTCTGTACTTTTTTTATTGGGTTTTTGAATGAGATCAGCTAGTATCTTTATAGATGTCTCTTTAGAATAGGTTTTTCTATTAAATGGGTAAAATCTAGCATTCTTTAAAAAAAGAAAAGCAAAATAGTCATCATCAATAACCTTTCTAATAGATTTTATTAAAGTTATTAAATCAGGAAAAAGCCTTTTATTCATTAATGTATAATTTCTAGCAAGTTTTAAGATATGATTTAATGTTTGAGGAGATATATTTTTTTCTTTATGTTTTTTGAGATAATCATCTCTTGTTTTTATTAAGAGATATTTTATTATTTCTTCATAAGTTGATTCTTTAGAAAAGATGTCTAAACTTTGGGATATATATTTATATACAATAAAAGGAATTTCCCCAGTGATGTAATGAAGATACTTTTCAGGAATATTGTATAATCCTATTTCTTTAGGAGAAAAATTAAAGTCTGATAAAAACTCAAAGTTTCTATATATATCCTTTATTTTTAAAAAATCAAGAATATCAACTATAAATAAAATTTTATTATATTTTAAAGTAAGATCAAAGAGTTTTCCGCTTATTATTTTATATCTTTTTATATCTTCTTTTGTGTAAAAATCTTCGGTTATTTTGGGAATAAGTGTTAATAAATATTCGAGATTGTCAATAAAGTTTAATGAATATGGGTCTGGATAATAGGATTCATGTAAATACTTTAATGTTAAAATATTACTATCAACAAAATACAAAGGAATATCTTCTTCTACAGCCCATTTTATAGCTTCTATAGTCGCTTCTGAAGGATCTATAGGAATAATGATATTATCATATTCTGGATCCTGGTATAATACACATGTTATTTCTGGAAGTCTTTTAATTCCTTCAATAACATAAGGCTTAGTAAATTCTGGGAGATCTACAGCTATAGTATCAAAATTATTTTCTAATAGAAATTCTTTTAGAAAATGAGTCCATATAAGACTTTTATGAACAACAGGAAAAATGGTTATCTCAGGAGATAATTGAAATATAGGATGATTTTTATACATCATCGTCGCTATCAAAATTATTTAAAAAATCTAAAAAGTCATCATCTTCATCTATATCATAATTTTCTATGTATTCTGTTTCAGAAGATGAGTTCTTTGCATTTTCTAATTCTTGTTTGACTTTATCTATAGGTTTACCAACAACAGCAGAAAAACTAGAATAAAATAATTCTTTTATTTCATTTAAAGATTCATGCCCTTTTAATTTTTTGTTTAATAGTCTAAGGGCATTTATAGCATCTCTAACAGAATATGGAAGATTATATTCATGGAGTTGTTGCATGAATTCAACGCAAATTTTTATAATATTATCTTTTAATAAAGGTAGATGATATTTTAATATTTTTAATTCATCTTCTTTGGAAGGAAATCCTATTTTTATATTAGGAGCAATTCTACTAGCTATATAATCTGGGATTTCAAACACACTAGAATCTTCATTAACAGTTAAGGCTATTCTAAATTCAGGATGAGCCTCGAATTTTATTCCTAATGTATTTGAATATAAACTTCTTCTATGATCAAGAAGAGAAGCAAGAGTTGCCCAAGATTTTTCAGGCATTCTATTGGCTTCATCTAAAATCACAACCCCGCCTTTTATTACTGCAGCAAGAAGAGGAGAGCCTATGTATATTATTTGTCTATCTCTATTTAATACAGGGGTTATAACAAGATCTTCAGGTCTTGTATCAGCAGAAACCTGCATAATATACAAATCTAACCCCAATTCTTTTGCTGCAGCTCCAACGAGTGTAGTTTTACCTATACCGGGAATTCCAGAAATTTTAGGTGTCATGGGAATATCTTCCTCAAAGGCTTTATAAAAAGCAGCCATCACATCATTAAGATAATCCTTAGAGCCTATCCAAGAAAATTTTGAAACATCTTCACTATCTGGTAAAACTATCTCAATATCACCAATTCTATATCTTTCCATGTAGAAAAATATAATAAAAAAATAAAACAAAAACAAAAAAAACTAGCCAGTTACATCTATCATATTGCCTAAAGCAGGATTATTACCAAAATGAATTTCCAAATTTGATTGTATCATTTGTTTTGCTAATTCGATTTGTTTTTGATTTGCAGCTGTAAGCATTGTTTTGTTAAGTTCTAATAAATTGTTATTTTGGATTTGCATTTGTTACCTCCTTATAAGAAATATCATATTTTTAATATTTATCGGAAGATATATAGAAAACTTTAATTAAAAATCTCCAGAATTTGAAAATAAATTCCCATAAAATTTTTCTATATTTAACAAGAATAAATTTAAAATACCTTTATCAATAAGTTCATACTCTGAAGAATTTAAAATCTTTTTTACTTTCTCAATAATCTCTTCATCATCAACAATTCCTAATATTAGCTTTCCATTTATACTATTTGAAGCAAAATTATTTTTCTTAAAAAAGATAGGGATATCATACGTAATTATATGTTCAAAAGATGTTATATCTGTGTAAAACATATTATATATTCCTAATTCCATAAATACACTAATTATCAAATTTAAATAAGAATTATCTTTTAGTACTAGTACCATTAGATACATTATTTTTCTCCTTTTTGTGGTGTTTTTTTACATATGCAATATGAGATGTTTTTTCAGAATATCTTTTGTATGCTTCTCCAGATTTTAATAAAGCATATTTAACCATTATAGGTCCTATAATTTCTGTTAGAAGAGTGCTACCCAAAACAATTCCTATAATTTGATTTGAATATTGAGGGAATTCATGGATAGAAATTAAAGTTAATGCTATAGCAACACCAGCTTGAGAAATTAGACCAAAACCTAAATATTTAGATATAACATCTGGAGCTTTTGCTATTTTTCCTCCTATATATGCTCCAAAAATTTTTCCGAAAATTCTTGCAAGGAAGAATAGAATAATAAAGAATAGATATTTTTTAAAGAAAATAATTTTTAGTCTAGCACCTGCCAGAAAGAAAAATAAAACATAAAAAGGTTGGGAGATATCATCAATAGAGTGAACAAGATTATTTCTATTTCTGGAATAATTAACAATATAAAACCCTAAAGACATAGCAGCCAGTAATACCGAAAAATGTAAATTTTCAATATTAAATGATTCAAAAAAATCAGGAAGTATTTTATCTATCATAGCAAATAAAATAAAAAGTATAGCCAAGGTAAGATTTATAAATTCAGGCTTTATTTTACTTTTTTTAGATATATTATCCAAAATTATTCCAAATAATAATCCTGTAATAATACTTATAGTTATTTGAAACAATCCTTTAAGAAAAATTAAAACATAAAACCAAAAATTTACATTATGAGAAGAAAGTATAGAATGTACATATGAAGCACTAAAAGCATATATCATTATACCAATAGCATCGTCAGATCCAACAACAGTAAGAAGAGTTTGTGTTAAAATCCCTTTAGCTTTAAGTTCTTGAATAACAAGAAGGGTAACAGCAGGTGCTGTAGCACTTCCAATAGCAGCAAGGAGAACTATAAGTTCTTTTGATATGTTTTTTTCTGTAAAGTAATTGGTAAATAAAAAGAAAAATAAAGTTAAAAAAAATAAAATAGATAAAAAAGCAAAAATAGACTCTCCTAAGGCTACAAAAATAGGAACTCTCCCCATTTGTTTTAATTCTTTAGTCCTCAGTTCTGCTCCTATAAAGTAAGCAACAAAGACAAGAGTGATATTACTGATAACTGATAAGTTTGTTACCAAAAATGAATAATTGAATAGATCAAGAATATTACCAACGAGCACACCAGAAATAATATAGCCAGTAACCATTGGAATTTTAATTTTAGATAAAAGCTTTCCCCCATAGAAACCTAAGAATAGTGAAATACCTATAAAAAGTATATAATCACTCATAATAGAAATACTATTTTAAATTTTCAAAATCTTCTAATATTTTATATAATTCTTCATTATTTGTACATTTTAATAATCTTTCTTTAAAATCAGAAGTTAGAAACATTCTGGATATTTTCCCTATAAGTTGTATATGAAGACTTCTATCTTTAGGATTTGACGCAAACATAATAACAATATATACAGGTTTACCATCAAAAGAATCGTAATTTTTTATAGGTTTTTTAAATATATTAAATGAAATTGTTAAAGTTTTTACAGCATCAGTAACAGCATGAGGAAGAGCAAGTCCATTACCTACACCTGTTGTATATATTTTTTCTCTTTCAAAGATGTCCCTTTTTAATTTTTCAAAGTCAAGAATATTTTTTGATTTTTTAAATTTATTTAGTATAAAATTTAAAGCCTTTTCTTTATCTTCTATTTCAAGGTCAAAAGAATTAATTTCAGGTTCAAAATAATCTATCAATTCTATCATATTTTTCTCCTATCGATTTTTTATTTTATTTCTAAAATTACATTGATTTTTTTATACATTTTATATATAATATAATAAATAAAAAATATTAATAACAAATTTTATTTTAAATAAAATAAAATCAGAAAAGAACAAGGAGATTATATGATAAATAAAAAAAATTTTATAATAATAACCTTTTTGTTTTTAGTTTTATTTCCTATATCTATTTTTTCTAAACAAACTCTTGAAATATGGATAATGCCTAATGGAGCAAATCCTCAAGGGATATTAGAAGATATTCTTAAGGATTTTGAAAAACAAAATAATGTAAAGGTAAATGTAAAAGTATTAGATTGGGGTGTTGCTTGGGCAAAGATTTCTCAGGCTTTAGAAAAAGGAGAAGGGCCAGACATTTTACAATTAGGAACAACATGGACAGCTTATTTCGCCTCAAAGGGTTATTTAACAATATTAAATAAAAAATTGCCAAAAAATTATAAAGAAAGATTTTTAGATATAAGCTGGAAAACATGCGAAATATATGGAGATTCTTTAGTATATGCAGTCCCTTGGTTTGTTGATGTTAGAGTTTTGTTAGGGAATAAAAAGTATCTAGATAGTTTAAATATTACTGATTCCTTAGTATCTACATATGAAGGATTTAAAGAAGCTTTAAAAAGAATAAAGAAAGCTAATTTAAAAACAGATAATAATTTAAAAGTATATCCTTTTGGTTTTCCAGGAAAAGCCGATTGGAACATTCCTCATAATTTTGCTCCTTGGATTTGGTCTGAAGGAGGAAGTTTTATTATATACAAAAATGGAAGATGGCATAGTAATCTTTTAAATACAAATACATTAAAAGGTATAAAGAAATATTTAAGTTTTGTATTGGATTCTTTAATAGATCCTAAAACGTTAAAGGAAAATACTGCATTAGTTGCCCAAAGATTTAATAATGGACAACTTGCTTTTATTATTAATACAACAGAGATATTGATGCAAACAAAGATAACAATTAATCAAGGAGGGCTAAAAGAGTCTTCCATAGGTAAAAGTGGAATTTATTCCTTTAGAATTCCAAGAGGAGAGAAAGGTTCTATATCATTTGTTGGAGGAAGTAATTTGTGTATACCTATAAATAACAAAAATAATCCTTTAGCATTAAAATTACTTTTATATTTAACATCAAAAAAAGCATTGGATGAGTATACAAAAAGTATAGGTTTTTTACCGCCTGATAAAGAATTGTTAGATACATGGGCGAAGGATAGTTTATATAAAAATGTTGTAGCAGCTGCTAAAGAAGGAAGAGCATATCCATCTATTCCTAAGTGGGGGTTAATAGAGGCTTTATTAGCTAATATGTTTTCTGAAGTATGGAGTTTAATGGATGGATTTTATTCGGAAGAAAGGTTATATAAAATTATTCTATCATATCATAAAAAATTAGAAACAGAAATTTTAGAAAATGAATTGGATACCTTAGAATATAACAATTTTTTAAATAAAGTAGAAAGCATTAGTAAAAATAAAGAATTAGGTTCTAATAAAAAAACAAAGAATATAACTAAGACAAATTTATCAAAAAATTCTGATT
>JAMORN010000181.1 GCA_027063545.1 bacterium
AAAACTACCTGCTGCTAAAGCTGATAAAGCAACTATATCAAACTTTTCGGAAAAACCTTGATGTGCAATAACATGTCCCCCTTTATCTATTAATAAGGTACATATAGCATCTGATTCTTCTCTTAACTCTCTTAGGATATTATTTATCTTTTTTAAATCTTGTTCTCTTATTATATCCAATGACATTTAGAATCTCCCTTTTTCTTTATTTTAATATATTAAAATATTTACTTTCCAGATAAAAATCCAAATAATTTTGAAAAAAATCCTTTCTTTTTCTTCTTCTTAGTAATAACAATATTCCCAGAACTAGTTTTATATTTAGATTTTAATAGATCTTGCTGAGCTGATTGGGTTGATATATCATCTTTTTTCTTTTCTTGAGTAATTTGGGCTTCTTCTTTTAAATTTTGTTTAATATTTGAAATATTATTTTGTAATATTTCTTTATTACTATTACTTAATTCATCTCTAATATCAGCAGAAATATTCTCCATAGAACTATCTAATTCTATATTATCTACTTTATCAAACACTTTAGTCTCAGATAAACTAACAGATTCTAACTCTAAATCATTCTCTGTTTCCAACGAAATCTCCTCTAACGAATTATTAGATGTAGATAAAGATGTTGATTCAAGATCTAACCCTATTTCCTCTTCTTCACTACCCAATGAGAATTCATCTTGCTGGGTATTATAAGAATGGGTCTCAAGTTCTATATCCTCTGATGATGTAGAAATTCTCTCTGTTGAATCTGAAGTATTATCCAAATTTATAGTTTCAAGTTCTATAGATTCATCTATATAAATAGAATTATCTTCATTTTTTATACTAATTTCTTCCATAGAAGCTTCATCTTGAGTATTATTTTTAGAACCGTTTGCTATAGTTGTTTCTTCTACTTTTTCTTCTTCTAACTTTGTATCCTTAGGCGGATTTATAACTTCAACCCCATATTTTTGATGAAGATATTCTATTGTTAATTTGGAAATAACTTTTAATGTTTTAAAAACACCTTCACCTTTAATAGCTATTGCTTCAAAATCAGGAACCCCCCATAAATTCAAATCCTTTCTCATTTCCTCCACACTCATAACATTTGGTAAATCTCTTTTATTGTATTGAATTACTAACGGAATATCTTTAACAACCTCTAACCCCATTTCTTTTAAATTATCCTGTAAATTCTGTAAACTCTCTATATTTTCATCCCTTTTGGCAGGATCTGAATCTGCAACAAAAACAACAGCATCAACCCCTTTTAATACTAACTTTCTAGTTGCATTATAATAAACCTGTCCAGGAACTGTATACAATTGAAACTTTGTTTTAAACCCCTTTATTTCTCCTAAATCTAAAGGTAAAAAATCAAAATATAAGGTTCTATCACCATCTGTAGATAAAGAAAGCATTTGACCTTTATTAGTGTCAGGTGTTTTATCAAAAATAACTTGAAGATTTGTTGTCTTCCCACTCATTCCAGGACCATAATATACAATCTTACAATTAATTGTTTTAGAACCATAATTGATTTGAGCCATAGCTATTATCCCTTTTATACATTTTCTAATAATTTCATTGCTTTTTTAACCTCTATTCTTACAAGCCCCAAATTAACATTTGTCCTTGTAATAACTACTAGAAATCCTACTTTCACTCTTGATATGATTAATAACTTTGTCTCGCCCTCTATAATCATCATTTGGAATTTTTCATTTTGAATATCCTGAAATGCCTTGTCTGATATTTCAACAATAGATGCCGATAAAGCCCCTACAAAATCAGAATCAACCTCTGTAGAAACATCCGAAACAACAAGCATACCTTCTTTGGTTACAATTAAACTTCCTATGATCCCTTTAACCCTATTTAAATTCTGTAATATTTCTTTCATATCATAAACTCCCTATTTTATTATTATATTGACAGCATTATTGAAAGAATTAAATATATCTATATATTTATCCATAATATTTTTCAATCTTAATCTTACCAACTCTTCTACATTAGGAGCTGTCTTCATGATAATGATAACATATCCAATTCTTAATATTATAATATCATTATCTTTGAATTTTAATACCATCTCCTGTATCTCACCTAAATCTAAAATTTCCCCTGATTTTAAATACTCTATACTATATGCTAATAGTTTTTCTTCCTGTTCATTATAACCACTACTTGATATAAATAATCCTTCATAGGTACCTAATATAACAGTTTTTATAGCATTATAACCCATTAAATTTTCTATTATCTCATCCCATTCGTCTTTCTCTATCTCTTGATTAGCCTTTTGTTTTCTATCTTCTCCTCCAAAAAAGAATCCCATCTATAAACTCCTATATTTCATCTAAATTTAGTTTTAATTTTAGATAATTAAGATTTAAATGTTGGGTTCCTACATAATACATGTTTATATTTTTCACACTTCTCACATATAAAATTGTTGTATTTTCATATGTTATTAATAAACTATAAATTTTTCCAATTTTTTCAACAAGTTTGTTATTAACTGAAGCAAAAAATTTTTGATTAAAATTTTCTATATAATTTTTTAAATTTTCACTTACATTATAACAAGATATTATTCTATTGGTATCATTAAAAAATACCCATCCCTTTAATATATCTTCTCCATCTACTATTTCTAAGAGTAAATTTTCTATATAAAGCCCTGATAAAATAGCAGAAGAATTATAAGTAAGATATTCCTGTTTTAACTTTTCAATCACATCTTTAACCTCATTTGTAAGCTCAACTCCTTCAAATTTTGCTAATACCTCTTTTACTTTTTCTTTATCTTTTTGTAGTATATAAATTATTAAAAGGGCAATATAAGATATTATAGGTAACATACCTGTTGACAAATTAAATTCTAATTGCTTTATTGCTCTATCGTATTTTCCCCTTGCAATAAGATTTTTTGCTATAAATACATTAAAAGCTTCATTTTCTGAAGCATATTTTCTTATAAAGTCATCTGAAAACAATTTTAGTATTTTTTCTCTTTCTTCCATACTTTCTTCACTTTTAATTGTTTTTTATCTAATATGTTCTCTTTTTCTATATCAGAAAATTTTTTCGGATATTTTAATTTTTTTATATAAAAAATTTTAAATGCATATTCAAATTGGTCCTCATAAAACTCTTTAACATTTTTATTTAACTGTTTAGCTAAAAAGAAGCTATTATAATCCATATTGAATAAGGTAATCTTAATATCAAATAATCTTAAAAGAGTAAGTAAAGAAAATAATACTAAAAATACAGTTGTATAAAGTATAAATATTGTTCTTTCCTTTAAACTATATACGATTTCATCTTCTAAAGTTCTATCTTCGATATCTTTTTCACCAACAACATTTAAGTAATCTTCTTCTAACAATTCTCTGAGAATTTCAAGTACTCTATATTCGCTCCAACCAGAAAATTTTATTATTTCATCAACATTATTGAAACCATTTATTTGTAAAATAACATCTCTATAAATATTTACACCATCTGTTTCAGCAATTATAGTATCTACGTCTATATTCTCATCTTTTTCTTTATCACTCTCAGAATCATCTGAAGATTTTTTTATCTTTTTTAATATAACCTCTTCTCTATTTTTTAATTCAAATACAAGCTTTCTATTGCTAAACATAGTATTTAAAATCTTCTTTGTATCAGAACGTCGAGCTGCTTCCATTAAAATAAAATCTGTTGAAATCCTTATATGTTCAAATGATTTTATCTCTACTCCAATATCAAATCTATATGTCCCATAATTTCTCATTAAAATCTCACATAATAAATCCTCATAAAATCTCCTTATAAGTATAATAACTTCGTCTCTTTCTAAATAATTCCCTGTAAATAAAATCTCCTCAAATGTTGAATCATAACTTTTTGAAAACTCTTCAATTTCTTCTATAACTCTTTTAGGGAACTTCTTTTTATATAAGAGATAATTCTTTATAAAATTTAAGTTTTCAAAATATTTTCCTTTATATCTAACAAAAACTATATCACCATTCTTAAAATGAATCTCTACTTTTTCATCATCTGAATAATCTAAATATAGAATTCCTTCCTTTTTATCTTGAGAGATAGTTTGTAAAATATTTTCTATAGGAAAATTTTCTAAATTACCACTTATAATTGTCTTAGCCATCTTTTTATTCCTTTTTAAAAGCCTATTATTTTTATATATTTACGTCTATTTCTTAAATAATTAACTATATACACAACAAGCAATAAAATAATCACAATAAACTTTAACCAAAATTTTAATTCATATATGGGAATATATACACCTGTATATTCAAATCTAAAAGAAAATAATGTCCACAAGAAAACCAAGCCTGCTATCTTTACAAACGTTGTCCATTCTATTATATTCTCCAATAAGTTATAACTACCTGGTATTAAATACACTATAATTCTTCTTAAAATATACTCTACCCTCTTACTATTTTCTTTTAATTCTAATTTAAGTTTATTTTTCATTATATGACTTTCAACCGCCTCTATTTTTGAACCACAAATAGGGCAAAAACCATCTTCAGTTTTACATTTATAACATACTTCCATACCACAAATTTTACATCTTGTGATATATTTTTTCTTTGCTGTAAAAATGTATACAATAAACCATATTACTATAATGAGTTTTATAATAGATATAATTTGATCAAACTTTGTTTTTTCTAAATATTTTTTAAAATCGCTATATATAAAATCTAATATAAGATTCTTTGGTAATGGAATATCAAGCATAGCTGTGGGTTTATCTACACCTAAAAATTTACTTGTCAAAAAAATATAATTCTTTACAAAACTCTCCATATTTTGAATCTTACTCCAATAAGATTCAAATCCCTCTATATCAATAGACTGAGGATTAAGTTTTAATTTAGCCATATTATAATATACTTCTGGTATGAATTTTCTATTTAAAGCTTGCTTATATAACTTTTCACTTATTGTATAATTATTCAAAAAGAAATAATCATTTGCTTTATTGGCTTCTACTTCTGGTAGTTTTTCTTCTATTGCATTTTCAAATTGATCCCATAATTTTAAAGAAGCAATATAATCTCCTCTTTTTTTCTCCTGATAAGCTAAAGCAGCCAATAATAAAGGATGTTTACTCTCCTCTAGTTTTTCCTCTATTTTTGCATAAAGATCTTCATCAAATCCGTATTGATAACTTCTATAATATAACTGATATACCGAATCTGTTTTTAAGGGTATATAATATATATAAAGAAATTGATATACTAAAATTGTTAATAGTATAAAAATACCTGTTAATCCTAAAATTATCTTTTCATGAAGAATTATTTTTCTTGCAATTAAAACTCCAAATAAAATTATAATCCCATATATACCTAATAAATAATACAATATTCCTAATCCTAATATACTATATATCCTGTGATATCCAATAGAAGCATTT
>JAMORN010000182.1 GCA_027063545.1 bacterium
TAATAAGGAATATATAGTAATTAAAATAATGTCCTGATATATATAGAGATCGTCTGGTATTTAAAATCTTGTCTATAAAATAAAATTTTCTTATAACCTTATTCTTATTTTTAGAAAATAAATATAAAAAAATAAAAACTATTTCACAGAAAGAGACTGTAATAACACTATACTTTATAGTTTTTGTATAGATTTCATGATTAAGATTTAATATATACATAAATATCAACCATTCGCTAAAAGTAATTAATGTAGGAAATACCATGCCTATAAGAAAAGTTGAAGTAATAGTATCCAATTTAGAATTAATTTTTCTATATAAAGTATTAAATATTCTCTCCATAGTATTATAATATAATTTTTATTTTCTAAAAGTTTTACTATAATTTTAGCGATTAAGTTTTTAATTTTCTAGTCTTAACAGTTGGGAATAAAATATTATTAAGTATAAGTCTATATCCTGGAGAATTCTTATGATATTCAAGTCTTGTAGGTGGATCACCAACCTTATGAGCGTAATCCTCTGGATCATGCCCTCCTAAAAATGTAAATCTACCCTTTCCAAGTTTTCCATGGAGATAATAAACCTCTCCACTATCGCCCACTCTTCCCAAAATTATTATATTAGACTTTATTACATCTGGATTAAAACTTGTTGCTAACCCATAATAACCCTTTATTATCCTTGTATGGTTTTGAACAAGTATTGATGGTATTGGATCATATTTAGCTGAAAACTCAAACAGTTGAAAATCTCTTGCTGGTTTTCTATGGATTGTATTTACTTGATTATAATCAATATTGCCAAATGATGCCTCGTAAGGATTTAAATTTACCTTAAAATTGGTAAAAGCAAAAGTAACAGAATAATCCAACTTCTCATTTGCATCAGGATCGTATGGATCACCATCATAAACAGAGCCTGCTATATCCGTATTATGAGAGGCAAGTGCTATATCAAGTGTAACAGGTGCCAAACACATAGCAAAAAGATATCCGCCATTCTTTACATACTCTCTAATTTTAAAAGCAACTGCTTTTTTTAGATCTGTAACCTTTTTAAAACCCCATTTTTTTGCCCTCTCTTCATTCTCCTTAACCTGCTCTCTATACCATTTTGTATGGCCAAAAGCAGCATAAAATTTAGAATACTGCCCTGTAAAATCTTCATGATGAAGATGAAGCCAATCATAGTGTTTTAATGTATCTGAAAGAATCTCATCATCGTATATCTTATCATAATCAATTCTAGCATAGGTTAAAGCAAGGGTAACAGCATCATCCCAAGGTCTTTTATCCTTTGGTGTATAAACTGCTATTTTTGGAAGTTTCTCAATCTTAAGTTTTGCCATATTAGAGTTTTCTATTATATTCTCTATTTGGTTCTCCTCTTTATCTGAAATATCCTCATAACTAACCCCAAAATCAAGGCATAACATCTTAACCAAAGAGGCAAATTTATCTTCTACTAAAAAAGAACCTCCTCTATAGTATAAAAGCCAATAACCATATCCTCCATTTTTTAAAAGATTATACATAACCCCATAAGCCCTAAGATGATCTGTTTGGGATAAATCCATTGGAATTAAAATATAGTTTGAGAATATATTTGAAGAATATATAAATAAAAAGAAACTAATATAAACCAATAAATGCTGCATTTCTTCCTGTAATCTTATCACGCCTGTAAGAATAAAATTTTTCTTTTTCTTCGTATACATCTTTTATTTTATTATAAATATTTTTATACCCAAGTTTTTCAAGTTTTTCTAAAATAACCTTATCTAAATGTAAAAATAACTTTCCAGCCTTTTTTTCTAAAAACTTTTTATCAAAAAAATTATAAAATTCCTCTCCTACCTCATAATTTTTTCCAGTTATCATAGGGCCCACATAAACATTTATATCGGAAATACTATAACCTTTTTTTATAAACAGATCTGTTATATTCTCAATAATACCTGTGGATGTACCACGCCACCCTGCATGAAGTGCTCCAATAATACTAAAATCCTTATTATAAAAAACTAAATTTCCACAATCTGCAACTGTAATAAACAAAAGAACCCCTCTTTTTGTTGTAATAATCCCATCATACTCCAATTTAAAATCTATATCTTTGATATTTACATTATTTTTATCTAAATACTCATCTAAATCCAAAACTTTAGAAGAGTGAATCTGCTTTAAAAAAAGATAATCTTTATCCCATTTTATATACTCTAAAAAAATTCTAATATTATCAGAAATAAATGGGTCTTGAGTGTTTCTACCAAGATTTAAAGAAGAAAAACTCCCCCTACTTACCCCTCCCCTTTTTTTTGTAAAACCTGCAATAATTCTGGAGTTTTTTATATACTCTATATACATCTAAATCTAATTATCTTTACACCTTTTTATTCTACATTAAAATTGCCATTTATCAAATAAATCAGAACTGCTTTTTGGGCATGAAGTCTACATTCTGCCTCATCAAAAGCAATAGAAAACTCGCTATCTAATACATCATCTGTTATCTCCTCTCCTCTATGTGCTGGAAGACAATGGGATACAACCACATCTGGATTTTCTGCCATCTCAACAACCTTCATATTTACCTGATAAGGAGAAAAAATCCTTTTTCTAATTTCTTTTTCCTTTTCCTGCCCCATTGAAGCCCAAACATCTGTATATATAGCATCAGCTCCTTTTACTTTTTTAATATCATCTGTTATCTCATACCTAAAATTAGGATTAATACCTAAAGCCTCCTTTATTATATCTTCTTTTATCTCATATCCTTTTGGTACAATATGAACAAACTGCCAGTTAAAAAAACTTGAAAGCAAAAATAAAGAGTTAGCCACATTGTTTCCATCACCAACAAAAACAAGTTTAAAATCATCTTTAAGTTTATTATTCATAACAATAGCCTCATAAAAAGCAAGTGCTTGACAAGGATGATATCTATCTGTTAAAGCATTTATTACAGGAATACTACTATACTTTGCAAACTCCTCAATCCTTTCCTGCCCAAATGTTCTAATCATTACAGCATCAGCCCATCTAGAAAAATTAAGAGCAGCATCCTTTATAGATTCCCTTTCTCCAAGTTTTATCATATTCACATCCATATTAATAGCATGACCACCTAAATCATTCATTGCTATCTCAAATGTTGTTCTTGTTCTTAATGAACTCTTTTCAAATATCATTATAAGGTTCTTTCTGTATAAGGTATTTAAAACCTTTCCTTCTTTTTTATAAATTCTTAGTTTTTCTGCTAACTTTATTATGTTATTTATCTCTTCTTTTGTTAAATCCTTTAATGATAAAAGATGCTTCATAACATCCTCCTATAAAATATATTTCTCTGTTTCTAAGTTAATTGTATCATAAAGTTTATTCAGTCTTTTATGGACTTCTTTTTTATCTATTATAACCTTTTTTTTCTCTTTTAATTCTGAGAACTCAAACATCTCTATTTCGAGAAGTTTGCTCATAACTGTTTGGAGTCTTCTTGCTCCTATATCTTCAAGTAATTGATTTAGTTTATAAGCAACTTTTGCTACTTCTTTAATTGCTCCATCTGTAAATTCAATCTCTATGTTTTCAGTTTCAAGTAATTTTCGATACTGCTTAATTAAAGAATTTTCTGGTATAACTAAAATCTTCTCAAAATCCTTATCTGTTAAAGATGAAAGTTCTACCCTTATTGGAAATCTTCCTAAAAATTCTGGCATTAAATCTGAAGGCTTTACTGTTGCAAAAGCACCTGCTGCTATAAATAAAATATGATCAGTAGAAATATATCCATATTTAGTATAAACTGTTGTTCCATCAAGTAAAGGAAGAAAATCCTGCTGAACACCTTCCTTTGAAACATTATCCGGCCCTTCTTTATATGAGCCAACAATCTTATCTATCTCATCTATAAAAACAATTCCCCTTTCCTCAACAGCCTGCTTTGCCTCTTTTATTAAACTATCTTTATCAAGAAGTTTATTTTTCTCCTCCTCTATTAAATACTCCCTTGCATCCTTAATACTCATTCTTTTTTTCTTCTTTTGCTTTGGAAATAAATCTTTTAAAAGTTCCTGAATACCTGAGGTTATATCCTCATTTGATCCATATACCCCGAAAACATCAATTACTGCCCCCTGAACATTTGACTCTTTTACGTTTATAAGAATATCCTCATTTTCATATTTACCTTCATAATACTCTTTTCTAATCCTTTCAATTTCATTATCAAGATCACTTTCATTTAATATTTTTCTATCAAAAAACTTATCAATAATCTTATTTATTAAAATCTCATCAACCCGTTGCTTAATCTCTTTTTCTTTCTCTTTTAACCTTTGATTCTTTACCTGATTAATAGCGAACTCCATTAAATCCCTTATAATACTTTCTACATCCCTTCCTACATAACCTACCTCTGTATATCGTGTTGCTTCTACCTTAATAAAGGGAGAATTGGCAATCTTTGCTATTCTTCTTGCAATTTCAGTCTTTCCTACCCCTGTTGGACCTATCATTAAAATATTGCTTGGTGTAATCTCTTTTCTAAAAAACTCATCCTTTATCTTCATTCTTCTTATTCTGTTTCTCAATGCAATAGCAACAGCCTTTTTTGCTTCTTCTTGTCCAATAATATATCTATCTAAATACTTAACTATATCTTTTGGTGATAATTCTTTATAATCCTTTTTCATATCCTAAATCCCCCTCTATAGAACTTCAAGTAATTTTTCTATAACATAATCTTGTTCTTCTTCTTTTAAAGATGGATAAAGAGGTAGTGTTATTGTTCTTTTTGAAATTTTTTCAGCGTTTTTAAAATCACCTTCTTTATATCCATATTTATTTTTATAATAACTCATTAAATGTACTGGTTTATAATGAACACTCACACCTATATTATTCTTCTGAAGATGCTCTATTATAAAATTCCTTTTCTCCTCTTCAACCCATATTGTGAAAAGATGCCAAGATGTTTTTACTTTTTCTGGAATTCTTGGAAATTCAACCTTATCCTTTAAACTTTCAATATATCTATTTGCTAAAAAACTTCTTCTCTCAAGAAGCTTTTCAATCCTATCAAGCTGTCCTACTAAAAGTGCAGCCTGAATATCATACATATTATACTTATAACCAACCTCTGGCATATCATACCAAGTAAATCTTTTATATCTATCAACAGCAGATTTAGAAAGACCGTGAAGCCTTAATCTATATGTTCTCTCATATATCTCCTCTATATTTGTAACCAAAGCTCCTCCCTCGCCTGAAGTGATATTCTTTGTTGCATAAAAACTAAAACAAGCACCCGAGGTTAAACTTCCCGGTGAAATCCCTTCATATCTTGATTCTATTGCATGGGCTGCATCCTCTATAACAGGTATGTTATATTTTTCTGAAATCTCATTTAGTCTCTTTACATTAACCATATTACCATA
>JAMORN010000183.1 GCA_027063545.1 bacterium
TCAATAGATCCATCTGGAATTATAACTTCATCTATTTTATCCTCAGATTTATACTTAATAAGTGTTTTTTTTAATACTTCCCAATTTTTATTTTTAGAAAAATCAGTCATAAATACTACAATTCTCTCTATTCTATCATTAAATTCTTCAACTATCCTTACCTGAACAAATTCAAATTTTTCCTTTTCTAAATGTTTTTTTGTTTCATCAAAATAATAATAAACTTTTTCATAAACTCCAGCACCTAAAAAAGTTACAAAAATCATATTTCAATTTCCTTTATTGTAAGTTATTATTTAAATAATTCAAAGTTGATTCTATTATTTCTACAATTTGAGAAGAACTTAAGTTATTTATTAGTTCCAATTCTTCTTTTGTATAATTACCATTATTATCTAATAATTCTGGATGTGCTATTTTATTTCTTATTAAATCTATTAAACGTTCAATTCTGGTATTTTTAGGAATATAATTAGTTATTATATCTAATAATTGATTTCTTAAACCAATATTGTTAATATTCGTATTTATAACCTCTAAATACATATTATTATTTCTTAAATTATCTATAAGCTGAGATAAAAGAATAACCACTTCACCTACTTTAAATGTATTAAGATAAACTTCTATTAATTTTAGAGTTGCTCTTATTTTTTCTATATTATAAATGTTTTCATTAACATTTGATAAAAAATTAAATCTATTTTTAAACTCGTTAAAAGCAAATTCTAATATCTTAGAATTCACGTTTAAATTTAAGTTTAAAATTCTAGAATAGTTTCTAATAACTAAATCCATTAATCCTAAATTGATGCTTTTTGAAAATTCATCTATCTTTGAAGTGTTATTATTTTTATTATCTTTTTTTACCTCTTCTATAAATAAACTAGCGTCATTATAATTTAATAACTTATCTACTGCTACCATTTGATTTATTATGTCTTCAAATATGGGAAGTTTGACTACAGGTGTGATATTATTTTCATCTCTATACTCATATATTCCATAAATAAATTCTATTTCTTTAATCTTTTTAATAGCATTTTTAAAAATCAAAATTATAGGTAAACTAATAGTTGGAAAATGTCTAAAAGAATGAGTTATATCTACATAAATTTTATCCACAGAATTTTGCAAAATTATATCATTTAAAATTTGAGATAAATTATAATAAAATTCTTTTTGTTGAGTTTTATTTAACAATGGTTGCCCCAAGATAACAGCATATACTTTCTTTTCTTTTAAATAGTTGATTAATTTTTCTTTTATACTCTCTTCTAATTTAGGATTTTTATTATTCCTATTTTTTAATATTTGTTCTGAAAGATTACTCCAAAATTCTTCATACTCTCTATTTTCCTCTATCTCATTTTCATATAAATAAAGAAATAATTCATCCCACATTGATCCATAAGTACCTATAATAATACTATAGTCAATATTATAAATTTTTTTTAAAGCTTCTGAAAACATAGATGTTTCTATTATTTGATTATTAGAAAATTTATATTTTGCTACTTCATATTTTCCTCTGCCCTGAACTCTTTCTCCTTCTCTTGTTAATCTTCCTGTCCCTAAAAAAGAAAGAAGAAGATTCATTTTTATTCTCCTCGCTAATAGTTATTATTGCACTGGGATTAATTTAATAAATCCGAGAAGATCACCATCAACAGTTCTTCTTGATTTTGGAAAAATTGTATAAATATTTCCTCTTATATCAAAAAAGTTTTTTATATTTTTATCATTATTATTTATTGTTATATTTAATTTTTCACTTAAATAAGTATTAATATCAGTATATTCTAATTCTCTATTTTTATTTTCAAATAAAGCAATCCATATAGTATGAGATAATAAACCTGTATATTTACCTATTCTAAGATATATCTCTTGTGTATTTGGTGTATTAGAATTAAAATTTTCAATCTGATTTAAATTAATACCGTTAGTTTCTGCAAAATTTTGTTCTAAAGTATATATCTGACGGGTAAAACGATTTATTGTGTCAATATCTATAAGATTATTAGTATCTAATTTTAAGGTTAGATAGTAGTTATTTCCATTTTCTTCAAACTTTTTTATCGCTTCTATATAAACAGGAAAATTTCTCATATTGTGAAAACTTAGTTTATATAATTCTAATAGATCACATGATAAAATTACATCACTGACTTGTATAGAATGAATTTTATCTTTTATTTCATTCTCAATATTATTCACTAATTCTTGCACAAAATTAAAAAAACCATTTAATTTTTCATACCACCTTAAATTAGCATCATTTCTTAAATTTTCTAATTTTGTATTTATATCATTAATTCTTTCTCTTAATCTTTGATAAATTATAACAGATCTAATAAAACCTTTTATACTAGAACCTGGTATTATAGGGTTTCCTACTGAAAATATTGGTTTATCTATTTCTTTAAATATATATCCTAAATCATCATAAAGAACATATTTTAACTCATTATTTTCTAATCTGTGTAGAATATTTTGAGATAAATTTTCTTCTAAATTATTTGCCTCATTCCTTTGACTTCTATTTCTTCTTATAATATTATACCATCTTTCTATATCTCTTAAAAAATTTTTTATACTATTTTCATTTTCAAAAGTATTTATTAAATCATCAAAATTGTATATATAAATATTACCATTTATATAAACAAAATTAAAAAACTTTAAATATTTTTCATCACTTCCTATAAAGGTTGGTGTTAAAACTTTTAGTTTATACTTCATAGTTATTACCCCTCTCCAAATTTTATTGGAAATTCTATTCCGTATTGGTAGATAGTAAAAGCATTCAATAAAGATGTTTGTTCTAAATAAGTTATATTTGCTGGGATATTATCTTTATATTGCAAAATACTACCCTCAGATAAATAAATATAGGGTGGTTTTATTAAATTCTTAGGATTGTCATATGAAGACTCTACATAAGAAATATGAGATTCTATATTATAAAAACTCTTTTTTAAATCAAATATCCTTTTAGCGTAATTATACAAAACCGGAGATAAAGTTAAAACTTTTCTTGTATTATCATATTTATATAAATCTTCAAATTTCTGTATTATTTCATTATTTATTTCTTCTAAAATAAAATTCCCCCAACCTAAATTTTTATTCTTACCTAATCCATTTTTTATCCCCAATTCAAATACTTTTCTAAAATCTTCTAAACTTATTAAATTATTATTTTCATCAAAAAATACAACTACTAAAAAAGATACATTTTCCATAAACACAGGTTCTTCTAAAAATACCCTTTCTGACTTCTGAAATATTCTATTTACATAATTCTTTGTAATTACTTCTTGCTTTATTCTAAAATCTAAATTTTCTGATAATTCATTAGAAGATATTAAAAAACTTTTATTTACTATTTTATAATTTTCATTATCAAAAATTTCAATTTCTCTAAAATTATTTATATCTTCTTCAGAAGCATATGCAAAAAGTTCTTCATAAGCCTGTAAAGATAGGTATTTTAATTTTTTTATATCTTTCCTTTTACCTAATATTTTTATCTTTTCTTGTAAATCTAATTCATTAGGATCAAACTCTACTTGAGTATTATATCTACGATTTATTAAATCTGAAACCCATATAGGTTTAGGCAAAAAAACAATTTTATCTTTTACAAAAAAAAGTGGAGAAGACAATCTAAATATTGGAGTATAACTAAATTGTTGTAAAAAATTTATTAAATTTTCTTCTCCATATATTAACTTATAAGCCCATGCAAAAGCCCCAAATAGAGTGTAAGAATTGATATTTTTAAAGTATCCATTAGGGGTTAATTTATATACTAATATAGTCATATCTTTTATCCTTTTTAATAATTAATTATCATCTTCTATAGGATAAACTTTTGTAATATTATTAAAATCAAAATTTATCTCTACTCTTCCATATCCTCTTGAACCATCTCCACCTAAGTAATCACCTTCTAATAGTCTTTTTGCTCTTTTTAGAAGTTCTTTTAATTCATTGGATATTAACCCATTTTCATCTTCAACATCACCTGAAAATACTCTTACAATTATCTTACCTTCAAATTCACTTTCAGGAATAACTCTTTCTGTATATCTTGGATTCTTTGCTTTTGAGGTTATTCTATCAATAGAATTCTCCACTTTCACTTCTATACCATTTTTTATTCCTAATTGCTCCCACTTTTCAATTGTATCTTCATTAGGATATAAATCTTCAAATCTCAATCTAATAGGTTCATTGATATCGACATTTGATGGATAACCAAAATATTTACATATTTTCTTTATTTCATTATTATTGTAATCTGCGATTTCAAACTCTCCATATTTTTCATTAAACTCTACTCCAGAAGTCAATTCTAAAAGTGATCTTAATTTACCTTTTAAAGAAGAACCCGGTATATATGGAATATCATATATTTTCTTTTCTTCGTTTCTTATGTTATAAACTTTACATGGGGCTTTTATAATTTCTCTATCTACTCCTCCTATTTTTATATTGTCACTATTTCCTCCAATATGAAGACCTGTTTTTACTTTTATTTTTACTGGTATTGAAACTATATGTTTTAATTTCATCTTACAACTCCTTTTTATATAGTTAAATTTCACTTCTATTTTTGGTATAATTTACGATATGCTATTATAGTTTCAAATATTTCTATTAATAATTCAAAATCTTCTTTATCGTTTACTTTTTCCATTAATTTTTTTAAAAATATATAGTCATCATCATTTAATAACTTCCTACCTTTAGAATATGCTAATATTGCGATTATTTTATATAAATCTACTAAATCTAATTCTCCCTTGCTTTTTACCTTATACTCCAAATTTCTCAATTCATTAAAAAATTTTCTTAATTGATTAGAATTAATTTTAGAGTTTTTTGCAAACTCTTCCAAAATACCCCCAGGCTCAAATAAATCTTTTTTGTGATTTCTTATATCATCATACCCAGCGTTTAAATTATTCAAAATATCTGTGTTGAATTCTTGTAAGTTCATTCTATTCCTCCTTTTTTATTTTCTTATATTTAATAACACATGTTGAATTATTACGTCTAAATAGTACAAATTTAATACCTTTTCTTTATTAAAAAATTTATCAATTAAAAATTTTCTTGCCTCAGAATTTTCTTTTGTATTTCTACCAATTAAATAATAAACCATAGGATATAATTTAGGATGAACTTCTATCACTAAAATTTCCTTATTATCTCCATCAATATCAAGAGTTAATAATTCAATAACCTTTTTATTACCATTTTGTTGAACATAATTATTATAATCTTCATTTTTATAAAAGATTTTTAAAGTTACATTATTTTTGTGAAGATCAAGAAGTCTGTATAAAATTGATTTAGATATCTCTCCTTTATTATAAAATTCTATTAATCTCTTT
>JAMORN010000184.1 GCA_027063545.1 bacterium
TCTCTTCTACAGATCCTATTTTGCAAACACTAGAGGAAAGAAAAAAGTTTGAGCAGATTCAAGAGGAATTTTTTGATATAGATAATATTAATAAATATATAACTTGGGTATCTTCTAAGGCAGAATTGAGCGTTAAGGTTAAAAAAGATGGCAAAAAAATGAAAAAGGTTATAAAATATGTAAGAGTAAATGTTGGATTATTAAAACAGGATTTGGTTACTAAAGGAATTATAACATCCAAAGATGAAATTACAGAGGATTTAGGAACCCCATTTATTATGGTGTTACCAGAAGCTCCTAAAGGAAAATCTCCACTTGATTTATTAAAGAATGATCCAATAGCTAAAGCTGGAGCTACAGTTATACAATCTTATTTGACAGCAAGAGGTTATGATGTTCAAGTTCCAGAAGCAGAGGATGTTTTAAATCAATTAACATCTCTTCATTCTCAATTAGAAGGTGTGGAAGATGACCCTCATGCTCAAATTGCTCAACTTATAGGAGCTGATATATATATCACATATTCTATTACTATAGAACAAGGTAGTTTTGGAACAAAAAAAGCTTCAGTAACAGTTAAAGCTTATGAGACTACAACAGGAAGATTATTGGGGGCAGAAACAGGTTATAGTCCATCTTTAAAGATAAACTCAGAACAGGCTTTAATTGAAAATGCTATAGGAGATGCTATTAATAATGTATTATCAAGAGTAATGGCATATTGGAAAAAAGATTTGAAGAAAGGTGTTAGATATAAAATTGTTTTCAAAATTACAGGTATAAATGGGGATAGGGCAGAAGATTTAGGGGATATAATTGCTGATGTTGTAGAATCAAATTTTGATAAAACAAAAGAGTTATTATTTACTAACAAGACTATTAGCTATATTGTATGGGCATCACCAGATGAATATAGTTCTGGAAGGCAAGTATATAGAGTATTAAGAAGAAAAATAGAGAGAAAGGCTCGAAATGTTAAGGTTTCTAGGATTGTTGTGAATAAGAAATTTATTTTAATAAAGGTTTCTCCAAGATAAAGAACGGAGTTAGAGTATGAAAAGGCTTAATATATTATTGGCTATATTTTTTGTATTGATTTATTCAAATATTTATTCCCAACCGGAATGGTATATTAATCCGCCATTAAATAGGTATCCATCTGAACTTTATTTTGTTGGGTTGGGTGCTTCCAAGGTAAGTTATGATAAAGCGATAGAACAAGCTGTAAGTGATATAGCAAAACAGATAGAATCAAATGTTAGAGCTGTTTCTAAGTATAAAAAATTTTCTGAGAGATGGGGAGATAAAGAATTAATATCTGATTATTATAGATCTTCATCTCTTATATTCAGTGCTATAGAGATAAAGGGTTATGAAGTTGTAAAGAGAGAGTGTGTTAATAATGAATATTATGCTATGGTAGTATTGGAGAAAAGTAAGTTTGTAAAGATATTAAGGGATGAATTAAAGGTTATTAATAATAAAATTAGTTCTTTGCTTTCTTCCTCTCAATCGTTTTTTAATAAGGGAGAGATCAATATTGCAATGGAAAAAATATTTGAAATAATGGATTTAATATATAAGGGAGAGGATAAAATTGAGTTGTTAGCCAAATTAGGCAATCTAACAGAAGATGATAAGTTAAATATTAATGAAGGTGAGCTTGAATCTATAATTTTAGAGATGATATCTTCTATAAAAATAGAAAAAGTATCAGGAGATAATCAGCAAGCTTATGTAGGAGATAAACTTCAACCTTTTGTTGTTAGAGTTAGTGATAAAAATGGACATCCAATTAAGGGAGTTATGGTAGGATTTGATTTGGGTTATGGAGAAGATTTAAAGATAAAATACACAGATAAAAATGGCGAGGCTTCATATAGTATGATAGCTCAAAGGACTTCAGAGGATGGTTATATAATTATAGCAAAGTTAGTTTTACCATTTCCACCAAAGATTTTAAGAAGAATAGAAGATAAAATAGAAGTTGATTTTAAATATATTGGAAAGCCGAGAGATTTAGGTAGTTTTAGTTTAGTAATAGATGCACCTTTTTATTTGAAAGAACAGATATATAATAAAATTAGTAATAAGTTAAAAGATTTAGGAATTAATATAAAGGATAAATGCCGAAGAAAGATAAAAGTAAAATTTTATGGAAAGGTTAAATCAGAGATTACGTCAATGACTAGATTAGTGTTAGTGGAGGGTAGTTTAAATATTTCTTTATATAATGGGACTAAAAAGATAAAATCTATAGAGTTAAAGTTTAAAGGATTTGGAAATGGAGAAAAAGATGCTTTTTCTAAAGCTATAAGTTCTATAAAGTTGAAAGATAATGTATTAATTTCTTTATTTTCCAATTCAAAAAAAATTGAAAAAATCCCTGTTGTGGCTATTGTAGGATTTGAAAAAAATAATGTATATTATATTAATATAGAAAATATTTTATATGATTATTTAGTAGATGCTCTTTTAAATACAGGAAATGTGGATATTATTGATAGAGAAAGTATAAATGAAATATTAAAAGATATGGCTCTAGCTCAAGCAGGTGTTTATGATGAATCTACAATAAAAGAGTTAGGAAAGTTTGTTCAGGCGGATTATTTTATAAAAGGTAATATAAGTTTTATTTCAGATTATTATGTAATAACTGCAAAACTTATAAATGTTGAAACATTAAAAGTAGAAAAGACTGCTAAAATAAGAATATCATCTTTAGATAGGTTAAGATATGCTATGGAAAAAATAGCAGAACAAATTAGCCCTTAATATTAATTAAACATAAAAAAAGGAGGGTTTTATGAAAAAATTAGTAATGTTTTCAATGATGCTAGCATTGTTAGTAGTATTTTCAAGTTGTAGTAAAAAAGCAGATTTAGGTGAGGTTGAAGTAAATGTGCCATCATGGTTTGCAAATCCGCCATCTGATGAGAATCATATCTATGGAATAGGTATGGGTAAATCTAAAAACATGCAAATAGCTATAAATAAGGCTAAACAAGAAGCAACAGTTGATATTGCTAAGAAATTAGAACAAAAAGTTATGGCTATGACTAAAAAATTTGCTCAAGAAGTTGGAGATGCTGAAGACCCACAACTTTATCAAATGTTTGAAGAAGTATCAAAATCAGTAGTAAGTCAAACATTAAATGGTGTTCAAGTAAAAGAACAAAAGATTATGCAAAATAAGAAAACAGGAACATTTGTGGTTTACATGTTAATGGAAATGCCTTTAGGAAAATTAAATAAGGCTTTATATTATAAGATTCAACAAATGGAAGCTTTAAAGACAAAATTAGAGGCTTCAAAATCTTTTAAGGAATTAGAACAAGAAGTTCAGAAATTAGAATCACAACAATAATAGTATAACTATGAAAAGAAAAGCAAATATATATAGAGAGGGGTCTATAATAGGCCTCTCTCTATTTATTTTATTATTTATATTAAACATAGCTTATTCTCAGGATATAATAGAGAAGTTTTACAAGCAATATCCAGCTAAGTTTTTTTATACTTCTGTTGGTATTAGTGATGTTTCTTATGATGATGCTCTGAAGAAAGCTTTATCTAATATTTCAAAGCAGATTCAATCAAAAGTAGAATCTAAGAGTTATTACATAAAGTCTGATATGAGAGGGGTAATCTCAGATGTTTATTTAGATTTTTCCAAGATAAGTAGTAATCTTTACTTAAAGGGCTATAAAATTGTGGATAAGAAGAAAATTCAAGGTAATTATTATGTATTCGTAGTAATAGATAAATATGAATTATTGAATAGATTAAAGAAAGAATATCTAATGTATAAAAATTTAATTGAAAAGTATTATAATTCTGGCTTAGAGTTCTTAAATAATGGAAAACTTGAAATGGGAGTTTTTAATTTATTAGGTGTGAAGAAATTTTTACCTAATTATTATCAAGTTTTAACTCTTTTATCTGCAATATCATCTCCCCCTTCAGAGAAAGTATATACATGGAATAAAATAGTTAATATAATTTTCGATTATGTCAAGGGTATAAAGTTTATATTTCCGAAAGATACAATTTATGCTAAATTAGGTAAAAGTGTAGATTTTAAAGTAAAAATTATAACAAAAAATAATATACCTGTTAAGAATTTAAAGGTAGTTGTATTGAGAAGTGAAAGTTTTCAACCTATAGGTGAATATATATCAAATGATAAAGGCGAAATAAAAGTAAATTTTAAAGCATATTACTCTCCGGAAATAGATATTTTAACTTTTTATCCTATAACTAGTTTTGATCTTCCAGATATTAAGTCTTTATTTAAAAATTTAGAATTTAAAGTTTATTATATAACAAAAGTATCAAAATTTCCTGATTTTTCTATAGAGTTTAAAGAGCTAGATATTGAAAATAAAGTGTATAGACAGGAAGTAAAACAAACTATTCAGCAACAAATAAATAATTATGGTTTAAATATCACAGAAAAATCACCTTATAAGTTAGAGGTTTATCTGTTGAGAGGGAATAGAGAGTATAAGAATGGTTTTTACAGGGAAGAGTTTTTACTTACAATAGAGTTACATAAGGATAATAAGAAGGTATATACTTTTTCCAAAAGAATTTATGCAATAGGAAGAGACTATAGTTCTCTTTTTAAAAGTCTAAAATCAAAATTATATCTTCCAGAATCTCTTTTTTATGATATAATCAATAATATATAAATTTAAAAATTAATAGTTTTTTATCCAAAAGTTTGTCATTATTTATTCATTTTATATAAATTTTTTTATCATTTTTTTGTTTTTTTATATGATATTTTACATTGTATATACTTACAAAAAAATGTATAGTTCTTTAAAATGATACATTTTTGTATTTTACAAAATAAGAGATAGCACAAAAATGTATAAAAATTATTGATTGATATAATTTAATAAAATGATTTAAAATTAGATATAAAAAATGGCTTTAATAATGTTTAAAAGATAAATTAAGAACAACTAATATATATAAATAAACAGGAGGAAAATAGTATGACACCTAAAGAAGTAATTGAGTTTGCAAAGAAAAATGGTGCAAAAATGGTTGATTTTAAGTTTTCTGATCTTTTAGGAACATGGCAACATTTTTCACTACCAATTTCAATGTTAGATGAAGATATTTTTGAAGAAGGTTTAGGTTTTGATGGTTCAAGTATCAGAATGTGGCAGGCTATTAATAATAGTGATATGATTTTACTACCAGATCCAGATACTGCTTTTATGGATCCATTTACAAAAGAACCAACTTTAAGTTTAATTTGTGATGTTTATGATCCAATCACTAGAAAACCTTATTCTAAAGATCCAAGATATATTGCTAAAAAGGCAGAAGAATTTATTAAGAAAGAAGGAATTGCTGATATTGCTTATTTTGGCCCAGAGGCAGAATT
>JAMORN010000185.1 GCA_027063545.1 bacterium
GAACAATTATAGATTTATTTTTTCATATAAAACTAAAGGAGTTATCTAATATATTAGATTTTAACAACAAAAAAGAAATAATAGAATATATATATAAAGTAAGTCAACCAATAACCTATAACAACAATCTTATCATAAAAAAAATAAATAGAGTTCTTCCATCAAAAGTTTCTATTCTGAACTTTAATAACTTTGAGTTATCTGAATATGAATATAAAGTTTCTTTTAAAAATATTGATGAACTATTGTATAAATTAAAAACTTCTATTAATTCTATAGAACATAATTATAAAAATATAAGATCTTGGTTTAATGAAAGATGAAATTTTTTATTGAAGAGACGGTTGATGATAATAATCCTATTTTTATATATATTAAAAAGTTAGGAGTCGAATACCAGAGAATAAAAACAGAAGAAATAGTTCCGTTGCTTTTTTCAAAGAGTAAAGATGAAACTATTATTCTTAGAAGCATAAAAGAAAAGCGTTATCTAAAAGATTGTCCCGGGACAAAATTTTATAGATGTTGCGATTATAAAGTACTACAAATAGGAGATAACTGTCCATTTGAATGTATTTATTGTATATTGAATTCCTATTTTGACAATTTAGTTAATATAATTTATGTAGACGTGGATAAAATGGTTGATGAAATCATAGATTTTTTATCTAAAAATAGATTTTTAAGATTAGGTACTGGAGAATTCACAGATAGTTTAGCTTTAGAACCATATACAAACTTAACTAAAATATTACTGGATAAATTAAAAGAAAAATCTATTGCTTGGGATAGATTTAATTTAGAGCTAAAAACAAAGTCTCTTAATATAGAAAACTTTTTAGATTTTGAATATAAAAAATCTCTTCTTTTTAGCTGGAGTCTTAATACTTTTTTTGTATGGAAGAATCTAGAATTAAAAACGCCTTCACCAGAGGAAAGATTAAAAAAGGCTAAGCTGGCTGTAGATAATGGATTTAAAGTTTCATTTCATTTTGATCCTCTTATAGTTTACGATGAATATAAAAAAGACTATAAAGAGATAATAGAACTTATATTTGATTACATTGACCCTAATAAAATAGCTTTTATTAGCTTGGGTAGTTTTAGATATATACCTTATTTAAAGCATTTTATTTCTAAAAAGTATGGGGATACTTTTCTATTAGAAAACGAATTTATATACGGAAAAGACTCTAAATTAAGATATCCATATAAGTTAAGAGTAGAATTATATAAATATATAATTTCTCTTTTAGATCCGTTTAAAAAAAATATTACTATATACTATTGCATGGAAAGTGAAAGAGTGTGGAGAAACACTTTAGGATATTATCCTGAGAGTAATTTTAGTTTAGGTAAGATTTTATGGGAAAGTATAAAAAAATAATTATTACACCTTTAAAGTGGGAAAAGAATATATTAAAGAAAGTTTTAAAACAATTTAATATGTTAGAATATAATATAATTTCACTAGATGTATTAAGAGATATTAATAAGCTATTAGAGGTATATAATTATGATAGAGGAGACTTTTTTATAGGAATATCAGCTGGCAATAAAAAGACAAATGTAGAATTGGGCGATTTAGTAATTATAAAAAAAGTTATTTATTTAAAAAATGAAGAATATAAATATTTTTATTTTAAATATAATCAAAATTTAATAAAGACAAGTCAAAAGATAAAAGAAGCTACATCTTTATATACAGATACTTTTTTCTATGAGAATGATGAAAAAAAATATAATTTTAATTTTGATATTATAGAAATGGAGTCATATAAGATTTTTAATATATTAGGAGAAGAAGTTACTTTTTTTAGAGTTATTGTTGATTTTGGAATAAAAAAAAGTAATTTTAAT
Organism: bacterium; assembly: GCA_027063545.1. Taxonomy (GTDB): domain Bacteria; phylum JAMORN01; class JAMORN01; order JAMORN01; family JAMORN01; genus JAMORN01. The sequence continues at coordinate 1,861 of JAMORN010000185.1, forward strand.
TTATATAACTATAAAAAATCTATAGAGAGATTTTATATAAAGGGATTAAAAATATTAATAGAAAATTTAAAAAAAGGGGAGGGGTATGCCTAAAGCTGAGGGGAGAGTTTTTCCTTTTGAAGGTAAGGAAAAAATAAGAAAAGATTTTTTAGAGGTTATTGATTTTGAAAAAACAGAAGAATATATTAGAACAGAAACAAATGAATTTAGTGCTGTATGTCCTTTTTCAGGACTTCCTGATTATGGAAAATTAATTATAGAATATTATCCCGATGGAGGAAAAATTGTTGAGTTAAAAAGTTTAAAATATTATGTTATATCATTCAGAAATGTAGGTGTATATCAAGAGGAAGCAACAAAAATTATTTATGAAGATTTAAAAGAAATATTACAGACAGAACGTTTGAAAGTTACTACTATATATAATACAAGGGGTGGCTTTGATACTACTTGTGTAATTGGAAGTCTGGAAAAGAAATAAAAGAAGGTTGATAGAATGAAATATTATGAGAGAGAGCCAATACCTATAATATCAACTCCTACATTGAAGTATTATTATTTAAGAGATGAACTATTAAGTCCTATTGGTATATTGTTAGAATATAATAATAAAAGCTCATACTTAAAAGTAAGAGAATATGTTAGGATTTTAAATTATATAGTAAAAGAATTAGAGATTTTCCATGAATTTAGAATAATAGATTATAATTTAAAAAAAGGAGAGATCTTTTTTGAGTATGTAGAAAATATTACCTCTGTAAAAGAAGAGTTGGAAAATTACAAAAATTTTGAAAAGAAATATAATTTAGTTTCTAAAATAATTGAGAAGTGGTGGTTAATTATTAATTTAGTAGACCCGGAAGATTATGTATTAGGTAATTTTGAGGATATATTTTTTGAAGATATATTTTTAAGTTTTGTAAATATATTTTTAAAGAAAATTTTAAAAATAGATGTAGATAGTAAAATATATATAGAATCAGAAGATATATTTATTAATCACTTTAAAGAGATAACAAAAATAAAAACAAGATTTAATTTGGGAGGATTAACCTTTAATAATGTAGTAAAGGCAAACAATAATATTGTTATTATAAATTTCAACAAAGCTGCTAAATTACCATTTATATATGATTTGGCAGTTTTTATATCTCAAGTATCTATTCAAATAGATCCTATTTTTGAGCTTATTTTTATTAGAGATATATATCGTTTATCCCAAAAGGAAGGATTAATAAAAAATGATTTAACTCTAGATGAATTTACTACTATATATAAAATATTAGAATTACATTATTTATTACATTCACTTATTGTTAATTATAATGATAATATACATCAATTTAAATATAATTTAAAAATAATATACGAACATACAAAAAACTATCCTGAAATATTACCATTATGGAACTTTATAAATAGAATATCAAATTATTCTCTTTTATAATTTTTTTTGACTTAAAAATTTTTAATAAATTACTTTCTCTGATACAATCCATAAAACTTGTATTGGGCTATTATATGTCCTTGCATAGCTCTTTCAACATCAGCTTTAGTAAATTCACCATCAAGATTTAAAAAAGTATCTAAAGCATATATTTTAAAAAAATACCTATGAGGACTACCTGGAGGAGGACAAGGTCCACCATATCCAATTCTTTTAAAATCATTAATACCTTGTTTTGCTCCATTAAGTACTTCTTGAGTTTTAGGAATATTTCTCGGAATAATAACTTTAGAAGAATCTACTTTTATATTTATTATAACCCAGTGTACCCAAGTTCCAACTGGTGCATCTGGATCATCACATATTAAAGCTATAGATTTTGTATTCTCTGGTATGTTTTCTATTATAATTTCTGGAGATATATCTTCACTCTGACAGGTATAATTTATAGGAATAAAACCTTCAGTTTTAAAATCAGGAGAATATGCTTTCATAGATATATCTCCTTTTTGGGTATTTAAAGAATCGTTTGAAGAATAAGAAGGCTGGGAGCTTCTACATTGATAGAAACTTCCCAGCCCCAAAATAATAAATATTAAAATTATTACAAATTTTTTTATCATAAATTTATTTAATATATTTGATAGCTTTATGTATTTCTTTACCAGTTGGAGCATCTTTATCAGGTCTTTCCATATAATACATTAAAGCTACGATATCAGCCTTCTTTGGAATATTATAAAAATAGAGTTTTCCTCTCTCTTCCCATTCTGTATCAAGTATTTTAGAAGGAATTTCATCCTTTCTATTTGTTCTTTTTGCTTGATATTTATTTCCATCCTTATCTACTAAATAGAATACTTCTGGTCTTATTTCTATAGGATTATATGAGTTATTATATATACTAACCTCTACAACAGCACTTTTTCCTCTTCTTTTAAAATCAACAACCGCTAATAACACATTATTATTATTGATATCATCATCAATCTCTTCAGGCTCAAGCCCTGCAACATCAATAAGTCTTATATAAGCAGAATAAATACCAGCCATAGCTGGGCGAATCTTTTTTAACATTTCTTTAGCTTCTTTGTTATTGGGATCATATTTTAATGTTAATAAAGTAAAATATTCTGCAGCAATTGCATCATCTGGGTCAGGATCTTTCCAATCAATAGCCTCATAATATTCTTTTGCTCTTTCTAATGCATCTTGAGCTAACTCTTTATACCACTTCTTCATTTCAGATTTCACAATACTATTAGTACTATCAATTAATTGAGCATATTTTAAATATTTAAATCCTTCTCTTACACTTTCATAATTTTTAATAGTATCGGCAATAGCTACTAAAAACTCAGCATATTTAGAGTATACTTCTGGTGGTAAATCTCTTATTTTTGTTTCCTTAATTTTTGTTTTTACATTTCCATTTTTATCTTTATACTTAATTGTATCTCTAACATATTTGAATAAATAATTATTGATATCTTCATAAAATGCGTAAATTTTTTCTTTAATAGAAGTATCTGCAGCATAATTCTTCAATATATTTTTTCCTAAGTCAATATTAATTAATATATATTTTGCTCTTACCTTTACAGTTGGAGAATCCTTTTGCATATATCTTAATAACGTTTTTAAGGCCCTATTTGAATAAACTAAATAGGTTCTTTGTTTTCCTTCTTTTAACGCCTCAGTTGCTTTTTTGTAATAATCATCAGCTTTTGATATAGCTTGTTCTTCTGGTGATTTAGAACAATAGAGTAAGCTACTTACAATAAATAAAGCTAACATAAACGTTCTAATAAATTTTTTCACCTTTTTTCCTCCCTGTTTATATGATTTTAATTTAAGTTAATATATAACCCTTATATTCTTTAATCGTTTAATTTAAAAATAAATAAAAGATTTTTTAAAATCAACTTAATAAATAATTATTTTTACATACATTATGGAACTTCTAGCTCCAGCAAGAAGATTAGAAGCAGCTATTAGAGCTTTTAAGGCGGGTGCTGATGCAGTATATATTGGTTATCCCGGTTTTAATGCCAGAAGAATGGCTTCATCCGAGGTTTC
>JAMORN010000186.1 GCA_027063545.1 bacterium
AGAACCTGAAGTTTTATTAGAAAAATTTAAGTATATAAAAAGAAATTTAAGATCTAAAAGAATAAAAGTTTCATATAGAGATCCTTATATAAGTCTTTTAGAAACTATTTTGGTTAGAGGAGATAGTAAGATTTCTAAATTAATAGAAGAGGCTTGGAGACATAATTTAATTCTTCAGGGTTGGGATGAATATATAGATAAATTTAAGTGGTTAGAAATAATAGATAATTTAGATATTAATTATAAAGAAATAATAAAAGAAAAGGACTTTTCAGAAAATTTACCATGGGATTTTATTAGTTTTAGATATACAAAAGATTTTTTTAAAAGAGATTATGAAAAAGCAAAAAATCAAGAAGTTTTACCAGATTGTAAATATAACAAATGTTATTATTGTGGTGTATGTAATAGAAATGTAAAAAATATAGAAGCATCAGAAGATGATTTAGATATAAGCTTATATTTGAAAAAGTATGGTATATTAGATATAAATAGAACAAATAAAAATTTATTTTATAATAGATTAATATATAAATATTCAGGAATTTATTCTCTTTTAAGTAATAAGGATATTCATGATAAAATAGAAAAAGCCTTAAGAAGGAGTTTAATCCCTTTAAAATATACTGAAGGCTTTAATAAAAGGTTGGATATCAGTTTTTCTCCACCCCCTCCAGTAGGGATAGAAAGTTCGTATGAGATTGTAGATTTTTATAGTTATTCCCCTTTATCAGAAAATTTTTTAGATATAATAAATGATTTTCTTCCAGATGGGATAGAAATCTTAGATTTTTTATCTTCTGATAATAAAATATTTCCTAAGATCTCAGATTTTAATGGAGCTATTTATAAAATAGTTTTTAAGGAAGAAGGATTAAAAGATATTTTTTTTAAACAAATAAAAAATAATAACTTTGTTTATACAAAAGTAAATAAAAAAGGTAACGAGAGAAGAATTAATGTAAATAAAGTGATAAATATTTTATCGGATGAAAAAAATAAAGTAGAAATTGAAACTTATATATTAGGTGAAAATAGTATTCGAATAGATAAATTAATAGAAGTTATTTTTAAAAGTCGATGGTACGAATTAACCTCTATAAAAAAGAAGAGATTAACTATATTGAAAAACTAATAATTTTAAATTATTTTACTTGAAAGAAAAATATAAACATACGAGGTTAAAATATGGGAAAGAAAGCTGTGTTTTTGAATCCACCATTTAAATATCGTTATTCAAGGGAAATGCGTTCACCAGCTGTAACTAAAAGTGGTACTCTTTATTATCCAATGTGGCTTGCTTATGCAGCTGGGTATACTCAAGATGCGGGTATAGAAATTGATTTGATTGATGCTCCTCCAAAGGGATTGTACGGAGAGGAATTATATAATAAAATAAAAAATGATGATCCTTTTTTACTTGTAATGGAAACTTCTACTCCAGCTATAGATTTTGAAGCAAAGGTTGCAAAGGAAATAAAAGATTATATTGGTGATGATCTTTTTGTGATATTAGTGGGTACCCATGTAACAGCATTACCTAACGAAGTAATGAATAAATATCCTTGGGTAGATGCTGTGGCTGTTGGGGAGTATGATGAAACTATAAGGGAATTAGCTTTAGCACTAAAAGAAGGTAAGGATCCTGTTTCTGTAAAAGGAATGGTTTTAAGACAGGAAGATGGTACTTTAAAACATACAGGTGTTAGACCTTTAATAGAGGATCTAGATAAATTACCATGGGTAAGTAAGATATACAAACAATTTTTAGATTATAAAGATTACTTCTATTCCCATTCTAGACATCCAATTGTAACTATAGTTACAGGTAGAGGATGCCCTTATCAATGTACTTATTGTGTTCTTCCTCAAACAATGATGGGACATAAATATAGAGTAAGAAGTATTGATGATGTTGTGGGAGAGTTGTTGTGGATTCAGGAAAATTTTCCAGATGTAGAAGAAATAATGATAGAAGATGATACTTTAACAGTAAATAAGAAAAGGGTTATTGAATTATCGAAAAAATTAATAGAAGCAGGTTTTAAAATACCATGGAGTGCTAACTCTAGAGCTGATGTAGATGAAGAGGCTTTAATATGGATGAGAAAAGCTGGATGTAGATTATTATGTGTAGGATTTGAAAGTGCAGATCAAAAAATATTAGACAATATAAAAAAGAATATAAAAGTTGAACAATATTTTAAGTTTAGAGAAGCTACTAAGAAAGCAGGAATAATGGTACATGGATGTTTTATGGTTGGTAATAAAGGTGAGACAAAGGAAACATTGAGAAAAACTTTAGAATTAGCTAAAAAATTAAATACTGATACTGTTCAATTTTTTCCTATAATGGTATATCCGGGAACAGAGGCTTATGAATGGGCTAAACAAAATAATTATTTAGATACCACAGATTTTAGTGAATGGTTAACAGAAGAAGGATGGCATAAATGTGTGGTTTCTACAGAGGAAGTTACAAGTGAAGAGTTAGTAGAGTTTTGTGATCAAGCAAGAATAGAATATTATTTAAGACCAGCATATATATGGTATAAATTAGTCCAGTCAATAAAAAATCCAGAAGAAGGAAAGAGAAATTTAAAGTCATTTAAGACTTTTTTCAAGTATTTGATAAAAGCTATATTAGGTGTTAGATTTAGATTAAAACCTTTTAGACCTAGATATGAAGTAAAAAAAGAGGTGAAGAAGGCATCTTAAATATGAGAATTTTATATTTTTGTTTACTTTTTATTATTGGTAGCTTTTTTTTATTGAAAGCAGAAAGCTTAGGCTTTTATTCTTTTGGGACAAATTTATTTAATGGGAGAGAGAATTTTTATTTTTATTATGATAATTTGATGGTAAATTATATAGAAAATAATCTTTTTTTAACATTGAACTATAATGGTTTTATTATTTCTTCTGAAAATATCCCTATTAATACATTAAGTTTATACTACGTAAACAAAAATTCTTTTATAGGATTTAAATTTGTTAATAATAATATATCTAATCTAGAATATAGGGATAGTGTTGCATTATATGAACCAATAACAAAATTTAATGTATATAAAGATTTATTTTCAATAAATTATTATAAAAAATTTCCATTAGATTTTTTTGATATAGGGTTATTATATGATTTTTATTATATTAGAACTCAGGTAATAGAAGAAACAGATAATTCAAAAGGTACATCTATTTATTTGAATTTGAAAAAGAATTGGGCAAGAAATTCTTTTATTATATATACTGGTATATATAATTATAATTTTGACGATACTATTATTTATCCTTTAATTTCTTTAGAATTAAATACCCATATTATATATAAAGATAAGATTAAGATTGTTTTTATAAATGAGGAACTATCAAAAGTAAATATAAGAGATCTTTTTGTTAATTACTATATAATTATTGATTTTTTAGGTTTGACATTAAGTATGGGTAAAAATATAAAAGATAAAGAAGATATTATAAATACAAATTTTTACTTTTCTTTTAATAATATATTATTTAATTTTGGAACAGAAATTTACAAGGATTATAAATTATTGGAAATAGGTTTAACCTTTGGAATATAAAGAGGGATAGTATCATGAATTTTAATGATATTATAATGAATCTAAATAAATTCTGGGCTTCTAAAGGGTGTGTAATATTACAACCTATAGATTCTCAGGTTGGGGCTGGAACATTTCATCCAGCTACTTTTTTAAGAACTTTGGATAAAAAATCTTGGAATGTGGCTTATGTACAACCTTCTCGTAGACCAAAAGATGGAAGATATGGAGAGAACCCTAATAGATGGCAACATTATTTTCAATATCAAGTTATAATGCAACCATCACCAGATAATATACAAGATTTATATATAGAGAGTTTAGAATCATTGGGTTTAAATATGAGAGAACATGATATTAGGTTTGTAGAAGATGATTGGGAATCACCAACCTTAGGGGCTTGGGGGTTAGGATGGGAAGTTTGGCTTGATGGAATGGAAATTACTCAATTTACATATTTTCAACAGGTTGGAGGAATAGAACTTGAGGTTATTCCTGTAGAAATAACATATGGTTTGGAAAGAATAGCCATGTATTTACAAGATGTTGATGATATAAAGGAGATTGAATGGACAGATGGAGTAAAATATAAAGATATTTTTTTAGATCATGAAGTTGAGTATTCTATTTATAATTTTGAAAAAGCAAATATTGAAATTTTATTTGAAGAGTTTAATATTCATGAGCAAGAATGTAAGAGATTAATAGAAGAGGATTTAGTGTATCCAGCTTATGAGCATGTAATGTCTGCTTCTCATATTTTTAATATTTTAGATGCTAGGGGTGCAATTTCAGTAACTGAAAGGGTTTCTTATATTGCGAGGGTGAGAGAGATAGCTTCTTTATGTGCAAAAAAATATAAGAAAAAGTATGATTTATAATAATAAAAAATTTATACTCATTTTCTTATTTTTATGGATAAATTTTATATCAAAATCATACTCTAAGGTAATAGGGAATGGTATAGGTTTCACCTTAGGGGTAAATACACCTAAATATATAACATATAGAATCATAACATCAGATAAAGATATTGTGGATATATGTGGATTATTTTATTTCGAAAATTCAGAATACAAAAAAGATGGGTATATTTTTATCGACTGGGGAGTAGGATACAAAAAGAAATTAGGTCAATATTTATACTCAGGATTGGAATTTAGAAGTTATAATTATAGTAATTTAAGATATTTACTCTATAAAATTAATGATGATGTTGAGAAGAAAAAAGAATATGATACAATTATTTCTTTTTTATTGGAGTATAATATAAAAAATAAACTATTAAAAAATTTTTGGTTTGTAACAGGCTTAAGTAATGGTTTTGAATATAATTATAGAGATGGAGAAAAAAAAATCGGTTTTATATATGGTTTTAAAGTAAGTTTGATATATATCTTATATAAATATGAAAAGTAAAGTAGCTTTTATATTATTGTTTATTTTGGTTATTACAGGATTAATAAGAGCTCAAAACAATGCAAATAGTATTTCTAATAGTAATAATTTTAGTATATTAGATACATTAATAAGTTTTGAATCTTATTATAATCTAGATAAAAGTAGGGGTGTTGGTCTTTGGGGAGGAGAATCCTTTTTTATCTTCTCAAATGCCTTTTCTAGTTTTATGCAATATGGATTTAGTTATATTAAAAGAGATTTAGTTTCTAATGATTTAAGTTTATTAGCATTTGGTGCTTATGGATACGTCAAAGGGGGAGAAGAGCCTTTTGCCATGAATGCTTTTATAGGTTATGGAAGTTATTTGACAACATTTTTTAATATGAATATTTATGTAGATAAAAGTTTTTTAAT
>JAMORN010000187.1 GCA_027063545.1 bacterium
GCATTGCTTAAAAATATAGACAATCCAGATTTTATGAGAGAATATTATCGTCAAATAGCATGGGTTGCTGATAAATCAAAGGGTTTAAAACCAATCTTTGTAATAGAACCAGATACATGGGGATATTTTCTAAAGGCAAAATTTCACGATGATTCTATAAAGTACAATGAAGCAACAGTGCATGCACATGTTAACGATTTAGGAGAAGGTTATGAGTATCTTTCTGATTTACCCAATAATCTCCAAGGAGTTGCAAGAGGAATTATAAGAACTATTAGAAAGTATGCTCCAGATGCTTATGTAGGATTTCATGTTAATACATGGGCTGTCTGGGTTGGGGGACTTATTAGTGGAATTTATGATTCTGATAATGCTAATGGCTTAGTATATTGGGATTCTTTAGATATAGCTTACAGTGCTCAAATAAATGCAAAGTTTTACAAATCTCTTTTAGGAGATGAAGATAGAGGAGATTTTATAGTAGTAGAAAAATATGGTCTTGATGCAGGAGTTGCTGGAGAAGCTTACTACTGGGGCGACAAAGAGATGGAAAAATATTTGTATTGGTGTAGTATTCTTTCAGATAGTTTAGATTTGCCATTATTAGGTTGGCAAATTCCTATAGGTCATTTAGGACTTCCAAACACAACAGATAGTTATGAAGATACTTTTATGCCATATTTTTTTAATCATGTAAATGATTTTATAAAAGTGGGTTTTATTGGAATTTTAGCGGGTCAGGGACTTCCTGCAGGTACTGACTATTCAACTTCCCCAGAATGGGGGGATCAAGGATGGCTTTTTTCTAAATTAGTTGAATTTGATAAGGGAAGACCTTATTTGAGGGCATTATCTATTAATAAACAACAAGCAACATTCTCCATTTCAAAGAATATTAATATTGATATATATCCAAATCCATTTAATCCTCAAACAACAATATATTTAAATAATTTAAAATTAGGAGGAAAAATATTTGTAGCTATATATGATATAAAAGGAAAGCTTTTACAGAGACTATATAAGGGGAAGATTAACAGCAAAGATTTAAAATTAACTTGGAATGGAGAAAGTTTTTCCTCAGGAGTATATTTTGTAAAAGTAAAATATAATGGTAATGATATATCCAAAAAAATGGTTTTAATTAAATAAAAAGGAGAGGAAATATGAGAGAAAAATTTAAACAATTATTAATTATTATGGTCATATTATTATTAATTAATACTTATAGTTATTCACAAACATCAAAGAATTTAACAAAAGAAGTATGTGGATATTTTGTATATTGGGGACCTGATAACAATTCATTTAAATCTCTTCAAGAAAATCAAGATGTATTAACACAAATTTCAATAGGTATATATAGACTTATGCCTGATGGAGTAACATTAGGATATCAAGAATATATTTCTGATAGTGTTATAAATGAAGTATTAAAAATGGCTAGAGAATATAATATTAAAACATTTGCTATGTTACAAAACTATAATCCAGATATTCAAAATTCAATAAATCCAGAAATTCAAGGTGATTTTGATAGTAAAGCTTTACAAACATTAGTAAGTAGTGCTCAAAATAGAACAGAACATATAAAACAAATAATGGCAGAAGTAAGAAAATGGGATTATGATGGCATTGAAGTAGATTATGAACAGATGGCTTTGGATGTGAATACTGGAGAGCAGTATAAAGATGATTTTACAGCATTTGTTAGAGAACTTGCTGATTCTTTACATGCTATAGGAAAAGAAATAGCTATAGCAGTACATCCAAAATTTAAAGATGAGGCAACATGGGGAGGTCCAGCAGCACAGGATTATGCTGTTTTATATGAGATTGTTGATCATTTTAGAATAATGACATATGATTTTAGTTGGTCTATTTCAGCACCAGGAGCAATAGCTCCTTATAGATTTGTTAAAGATGTGTTAAGTTATACAGTATTAACAGGTACTTATCCAAATCATAGAGAGGAATTTAATATTACCCATGATGGACAAGAGTATTCATGTTTAGGATTAGGGGGAGATAAAGTATATATGGGAGTAGCTTTTTATGGTTATGATTGGTATAAGTGGGATCCTGGACTTTATGTTGGAGATCCTGATCATGACCCATGGTGGGGAGATGGTGTTTGTAAAGCTTATCCTTATGATGCTTCTAAAAATACAGGAAGGAGTGATGCTAGAACATGGGAGGAAATCCAAGAAATACTAAATACTTATAATATAACACCTGTTTATGAACTTCCAGCTAGAGAACTTCATAAATACTATTGGGGAGATTATGGAAATATGTTAAATTCTGATCCAACTTATGGATATGCTGCTGGTGGTATTGATTATATAGGAAAAGTAGGGTATTTTGTGTATCCATGTGATACAGGAACGGTTCACTATGATTGGAAATCTTCCCAATATTATAATCCTAAATATCCAGATCCTTTTGAAGAGTTTGCTAATCAAAAAGTAAGAAAGGTTTACTTTGAAGATCATATAACAATAGCTCAAAAATTAGCACTTGTAGATACATTTAATATAAGAGGTATTTCTATTTGGAGATTAGGAGGAGAAGATCCAGAAAATTGGAATACTATTTGGAATTATTTTGGTGTTGGTGAAAGACAACAACAAGTTAAAAATAATAAAATAGAAAAAAATATTTCCATAAATATATATCCAAATCCATTTAATCCAGTTTCTAATATAGATATAAAAGGTATAGATATAAATAAAAATTTAAAAGTCTCAGTTTATGATATAAACGGAAAGATGATTTCACAATTATATAATGGTATTATTAAAAGTAAAAATATTAGATTTTCATGGAATGGAGAGAAATTTTCATCAGGTGTCTATTTTGTAAAGGTAATAAATGGAAATAATATAATAACTAAGAAAATGATTTTAATGAAATAATAATTTTATATCCCCTCCTTATTCATTGTTTACAGACTCTCTATTGCCCTCCAAATTCTTGGAGGGTTATTTTTTTTTGTTTTTACTCGATTTGTTAATGGGATATAATAAAGAAACAGCAGATATCACAATTTATTATCTTGAAACAAAAGATTATGAAATTTTTGTATTTAATGGGTATGCAAATTTAACTTTACCAAGCTCAGTATAGTATGAAAATAAAATAATATTTTCTTCTTCAAAATATCCTTACGATGAAATTTATTATAAGGATTATGAGACTCTAGAAGAATATCAACTTACTAACAGAAAAGAGTATATGGCTTATGAGCCTTCATGGTCACCAGATTGTAATAGATCAAGAGGATAATGGTGTGATTATATATTCCATTGACAGATCCTAATGATGATTGATGGGTTATGGATAAAAGTGGCGAGAATAAAAGAAAGATTACAACAGGGATAGGAGATAAAATATATAGTTAATATTGAAATTTTTATTTATATAATAACCTTAAGTTGGTATTTATGATATAAATGGAACATTTGTAAAAAAATTATATGATAATAAAGTTATAAAAAGAGATATTAAATTAGTCTATAACAGTAAAGATTTACCATCAGGTTTATATATACTTAAAATAAAGAAACATAACAGAAGAATTATTTTCAAGAGATTACTATTATTAAAGATTACTATTATTAAAATAATTTTTTATGAAATTGATTCTATAATATTTTTCATAACCTCTTGATCTATAGGTTTTACAATATATAAGGTTGCACCTGCTAAAAAGCCTTTTTTTCTATCAGTTTCTGAATTTAAAGTAGTAACAAAAACAATAGGTGTAAGTTTATAATTTTCATAACTTCTTAATTTTTTTACAAATTCATATCCATCCATAACAGGCATGTTAATATCAGATAATATTAGATCATACTGCTTTTTTAAACATTTTTCCAAAGCTTCCATTCCATTTTCTGCCATGTCTACATCAAATCCAAAACTTCTAAGAAGTGATGAATGATATATTCTTATAGTTAATGAATCATCAACAACAAGAGCTTGTTTTTTTCTTTTAGAAGAACTCATCTTCTTCCTCCTTAATAGGTTTTTTATACACAATAGCATCATTTATTTTTACAGGTTCAAATAAAGAAGAAATTCCACTTAAACTTTCAGCATGTCCTAAAAATAAATAGCCTCCACCTACTAAAATATCGTATAAATTATTAACAGCTTTAATTTTTGCTGGTCTATCAAAATATATAAGGAGATTTTTGCAAAATATATACTGAAACTTTCCTAAAGATTTTATAAATCTCTCATCTAAAATATTTCCTTCATAAAATTTCACATATTTTTTTATATTATCTTTTATTTTGAATGTGTTATTATCTATAATGTCAAAATATTTATTAAGATATGCTTCAGGAAGTTTAGAGACACTTCTATAATTATATAAACCTTCTTTTGCCTTTTTTAGAGCATTAATATCTATATCTACAGCTGTAATAGAAAAAGGTCTAAATCCTAATACCTCTTTTAATACAATAGCTATAGAATAAGGTTCTTCTCCTGTAGAAGATGGTATGCTTAATACTCTAATAGGAGATCCTAAATTTTCAGTTTGTACTAAATATGCTAAAGCTTTAAGATGAAAAAATTCTCTATAAAAATATGTTTCATTAACAGTTACTTTAGATATAAATTCTTTTAAAACCATCTTATCTGTTTTTAACATAACTAAATAATCTTTTAGAGAATCTATACCTAACTCCAGCATATGTTCCTTTATTCTAATCTCTAAAAAATATTTTTTATTGTCAGGAATAGTAATTCCTGTATTATCATATACTATTTTTTTAAATTGTTCAAAGTAGTAATTTGTTAGCATATAGACTATCCTTGTCTATTTTTTAATTCTTGTGCTATTTTCAAATCATCTTCTACAACTTTTTCATTCATACCTATTTTTCTTGCATTTTCTTTTGCCTCTTCAATTATACTCTTATCACCTAAATAAATTAATATTTTATAAATCCAGTATTTAATATTTTCATCTTTAATACTTTTTAATTTTTCTTTTAATATAAATATAAATTTATTATCAAATAAATTGCCATAAATAATTAAAGATGCAATGGTAGATACAGCATATAAACTTTTAAATTCTTCTTTTTCTAGAACATTTTTTAATATATCAATTACTTTTTCTCTATATTTAGAGAAATTAGATAAATATTCAATAGCAGAATATTTTACATTAGGATTTTCATCATTAATAAGTTTTTTTAAAGCCTCTAAAGCCTTTTCTGTTTTTATTTCTTTTAATATATCCAGTCCATACTTTCTAATATTAAAATCTTC
>JAMORN010000188.1 GCA_027063545.1 bacterium
CTCATCCTCTACCCTTGGCAAAGACAAACTATCTCCCAACACAACAACATTATATCTCATAACTCAATTACCTCATCCTTTTTAAAATCACGTTTTGCAACCTTTCCAATAACCTCTTTCCATCTCATAGGAGAAATTCCTGTTCCTGGTCTTTTTACTGTTAAATTCTCTTCTGTAAATACCTCTCCTTTTTTTATCTCTCTGGCCGCAACAATACTCTTTCTTGCCACTTTAATATTTTTTACTTCACTTTTTGAAGGCTTTTTAATTCCATTGCCTAACGCCTTTTCTATCTTTCTTATAGCCTCCACCATAGCCTTAAGTTCATGTGGCTCTAAAGAGGCTTTATGATCAGGCCCAGGCATGTTTTTATCTAATGTAAAATGCTTCTCAATAGCAACAGCTCCAATTGCCACAGCTGCTATAGGAACTTCTATACCTAAAGTATGATCACTATACCCAACTCTAACTTTAAAAGCCTCTTTTATTGTAAGCATTGCTTTTAAATTTACATCCTCAACAGGTGTTGGATATTCAGTATTTGCATGAAGAACTATAATATTTTCTCTTTTTGTTCCAAATCTTTCAAGAACGTCTATCGCATCTTCAATCTCTCCTAAATTAGCCATTCCTGTTGATAATATTATAGGTTTTTTATATGAGCCTATTTCTTTAAGTAATGGATAATTAGTAATCTCGCCAGAAGGTATCTTAAAAACCTCCATTCCTAAATCATATAAAAATCTTGCACTATCTATATCAAAAGGTGTTGACATGAATAGAATTCCTTTTTCCTTACAATAATTAAATAACTCTTCAAAATTTTCATAAGATAACTCTAATTTTTTTATCATCTCAAGTTGAGATTCATCTGAGCCTGTTGTCTTCTTTTGATATTCTGCTTTTTGAGCATATTTAGAAACAATCTTCTCTGCTTTAAAAGTTTGAAACTTAACTGCCGTAGCACCTGATTCTTTTGCTACATCAACCATTTTCTTTGCAAGTTCAAGACTTCCATTATGATTTACACCAGCCTCTGCGATTATAAATACCTTTTCAAACATCTCTTTAACTCCTTTATTTTACAAGACTTCCAGCCTTTATAAAACTTTTCTCAGGAATTTCTATATACTGCTTTGTAACAGCATTACTACCTATAAAAGAATAATTTCCAACTTTTACTCCACCATTTATAACAGCACCTGTTGAAATATGACAATGATCACCAATAATAGCATCATGCTCAACTAAAGCCTTTGTATTTATAATACAATTGCTTCCTATGATAGCAGAAGCATTAACAGCAGCATGGTGCATCACAACAGTACCTTCCCCAATTTTAGCATATTTGGAAACATAAGCATAAGGGGAAATAATAACAGGAAGATTATATCCTATTTCTTTTAATAAATTATATAATTTAATCCTTGGTTCTACATTATATATATGGCCTATTGTAATTATAGCATTTTTAACCTCATTAAATAACTTAGGCAAATCTTCATCAGTTCCAATTATTTCATATCCTAAAACCTTTTTACCTACATTCTCTTTTAAATCAATTAAACCATAAATATTAAATCTTCCCTCTGTTTCTATTACATCAATAACCGCTTTTGCATGACCTCCTGCACCTATCAAAATTATATTCTCTTTTTTCTCCATTTACACCCTCACACTACTAGGTATATTCACAATCCTTTCTTCTAAATAAATAGCATTGTTAAGTTCTCCCTTAGGACAATCTTTATACATATCAAGTTTATTCATAAGCCTCCAAATTGGTCGTGTCATAACGCCATTATTATTTGAATACTCTAAAAACTCATCCCTTTCCTTTAATGAATCAAACATTATTGCATTAAGCCAATAATTACTTCTTGCACCTTTTGGCTCTTCTATAAACTTAACACCTATTTCATTAAAAAATTTTTTATAAATTTTTGCCAACTCTCTTTTGTTTTCAATAAAAAATTTTAAATTCTCCATTTGTCCTACAAGGAGTGCTGCATTTATATTTGGCATTCTATAATTATAAGCAATCATATCATGAACATACTCCCAAGGATGAGGAAGTTTTGCTGTGGTAGTAAGATGTTTGGCTAATTTGGCTAAATCTTCATCATCTGTAACAATAACTCCTCCTCCGCCTGAGGTTATAATTTTGTTCCCATTAAATGAAAATATTCCCAATTTCCCAAATGTCCCTGTATGTTTTCCTTTATATAAACTTCCCAAAGATTCTGCTGCATCCTCAACCACTATTAAATTAAACTCTTCAGCAATCTCTAGTATTTCATCTATCTTTACAGGATGACCAAAAGTATGCATAGGAACAACTGCTTTTATAACTTTAGAAGTTTTTTTATTAATACACTTACCCTCTTTTAAAATACAATTATCCTCTAGAAATTTTCTTAAAGCAGTAGGAGATAAGCCTAATGTATCTAAATCTACATCAACAAATACGGGTGTTGCGCCAGCATGGGATATAGCATTACAAGTAGCAACAAAGGTTAAAGGCTGAGTAATAACCTCATCTCCTTCCTTTACCCCTGCAACAATCAAAGCAATATGCAAAGCTGCTGTCCCATTTACTGTTGCTACAGCAAATTTTGCCCCAACAAACTCCGCCAATTTTTTTTCAAATTCATTCACATACTTCCCCACACTTGAAACAAAAGTGGAATCTATGGTATCAAGCACATACTCCCTTTCTTTTCCTATAAATTTAGGTTCATGAAGAGGAATAAACTCCTTATTACCAAAAAGATCTTTAATAAAATTTATAATTTTATCATAAAATTCTTTCTTCTCCATAATAGAAACCTTTTAGTATATTATTTTTTTAGAGGTTATATATATCAACTTTATATTTATTTAAATTTTCCTCTTTAGTAAACCATTCAATTGTCTCTTTTAATCCTTCCTCTAATGTATAATCTGGTTCAAAACCTGTTAATTCCTTTATTTTTGTATTATCTCCCCATAATCTGAAAACTTCTGATTTTTGAGGTCTAAGTCTAATTTCTTCTGTTTCCACCTCTGCATTAGAGTTCATTAATTTTTTTATTAAATTAAATAACTCACCTATTGAAATCTCATAATTAGAACTAATATTTACCACCTCTCCTATACATTTATCACATTTAGCTAAATATATAAAACCCTTTACTGTATCCTTAACATAATTAAAATCTCTTGTTGGCCTTAAATCACCTAATTTAATCCTTTTCTTCCCTGCAGCCATCTGTGTTATTATTGTAGGAATAACCGCACGGGCTGATTGTCTTGGCCCATATGTATTAAAAGGTCTTGCAACAACTAAAGGCAGCTCAAAAGCATGATAAAAACTTAAAGCAATAGCATCTGCTCCTATTTTTGTAGCACTATAAGGAGATTGAGGCTGAAGTGGATGTTTCTCATCAATTGGGACATATTTAGCAGTACCATAAACCTCACTTGTTGAAGTATGAATAACTTTCTCTATTCCAAATTCTAATGCTGCCTGACATATATTTAAAGTACCTTTTATATTTGTATCAACATAACTATCTGGTGCTTTATAGGAATATGGAATAGCAATAAGGGCTGCTAAATGAAATACCACATCCACATCTTTTACTATGTCTTTACAAAAATGGGGATCTCTAACATCACCAGTAACAATTTCTATATCATCTTTACACTCAACGTCTTCAAGCCATCCCCAATAATTAAATGAATTATAATAAGATAAAGCCCTAACCTCTGCTCCTTCTTTATATAAACCCTCAACTAAATGAGAACCTATAAATCCATCTGCTCCTGTAACTAATACTTTTTTTCCATTTAATTCCATATAAAGCTCCTTTAATTAGATTTAGAATTCTTCTATTTTTTGTTTAATTTTTGTATTTTATTAAAATATAAAAAAATTGCTTTATTTATCAATAAAATATGATTAGTACAATTAAAGAATTAACTAATTACTTTTGGGAATTAGAGGAAAAACTTGACTTAGTTAATTTTAATATAGATAATACTAAACCTTATTTATTAATAAGACAACCTCTTTTTATTGACGTTGCTGTTAAACTTGGCCTTTTTAATTCACCTCCTCATAAAAGACTTTCTAAAAAAGAAAAGTTTTTAAAGGGATTTAATCTGTTGTTTAATAGTATGTTCCATAATACATTTATAGAAAGCTATAAAGCAGATATTTTAATACATCCTCATGAAAGAGTAAAGAAAATAGATGGAGAATATGTAGACATTTATACTCATTATTTTGAAAAAGAATTAATAGAAAAAAATGTTAATTTTATAGAATTAGAGAAACCATTTTTAGGAAAACATTATAAAATAAAAACAAAATATAGAATATATGAAGATTTTTTAATATTATTACGATATTTAATAAAAATATTTATCAAGGTTAAATTTTCAAAAAAACAATTAGAAAAAATTAAAGAAATTGAAAAATTTTTAAAAAAAGATTTAAATGTGGAAATCGATCTCGTTGATAAAATTAAAGATGCTATTAAAACTTTTAAAGCAGATTATGTGCTTTATAAAATTATTCTGAAAAAAATTAATCCTCAAAAAGTCTATTTAGTTGTTTCCTACGGTAAACAAGCGTTAATAAAAGCATGTAAAGATTTAAATATAGAAGTTATAGAATTCCAACATGGAACAATTTTTTCTTATCATATGGGATATAACTTCCCTTATTTAATTAAAAATAATAATATTATTACCCCTGAATATTTTCCAGATAAAATTCTTATATGGAGTGAATTCTGGAAAAAAGTCACTTTTATACCTATCCCCGAAGAGAAAATTGAAATTTTTCCATTTTTATTTCTTAATAGATATAAGGACAAGTATAAACATCTAAAAAAAGATGCTAAAAATTTAATTGTTATTTCCCAAGGCACAATAACTGATGAGATTGCATCTAAAATTATTGATAATTGGGACTACTTCAAAAATTTTAATATTTTATATAAACTCCATCCTGGAGAATATGAAAAATGGCAAAATTCAAAAAATTTATTAAAATTATCTAAATATGGAAATGTAAATATATTAAAAGATGAAGATTTATATAAACTATTTTCTATTAGTAAATACGTGGTAGGAGTATATTCTACTGCTATATTTGAAGCTTTAGAATTTAATTGTGAAATTATACTATTAAATGTTTCTGGTATTGAGTATATGGAAGATTTTATCAAAATCTATAATCCTAAAATTTTTTAACTTTTTTTTTTGTAG
>JAMORN010000189.1 GCA_027063545.1 bacterium
AATCATCAGATATTGCATTTGCTGCCTTTGCAATATAGTTAGCACTAGCAGGAGCAACTATTAAAAGATCAGCCCATTTACTTAAAGAAATATGCCTTGTAAAATCCCTTTCTTTATCCTCAAATAACTCTTTTATTACTTTATTCTCTGAAAGAGTTGATAAAGTCCATTCACCAATAAACTTTAAAGCATTTTCTGTAACAATTGTAACAACATTATAACCCTTTTTTCTTAATTCTCTTATAATTAAAACTGCCTTATATGCTGCTATTGAACCTGTTATTCCTAGTACTATATTTTTATTCTTCATCTTGTTTATAAATGTATTTTACCTTTCCTTCAATTAAATTTCTCATTGCTCTGGTTGTTACTTTTTCATTTAATTTTATTTTACCATCTATTCTTTCTTGATTTATTCTTTTTGCCTCTTCTGCCAAAATCCTAACAAGTTCATAATCATTTAAGTTTAATTTTCTTAATTCTTCTACCAATTTAATATTTTCATACGGATCTCTTCTCCTCATAAACACCTCTCCTTTTTATTCTATATTTTGCATCTGTTCTTTTATTTTTTCAATTTCTTCTTTAATATCAATAACTATTTTATTTATATCATACAAAACTGACTTAGATGCTATAGTATTAGTTTCTCTATTCATCTCCTGTAATATAAAAGAAGCTTTTTTTCCAACCTCTCCACCTTTATCCAATAAAGACTCTAATTCTTGGGTATGCTTTCTTAACCTAACAATCTCTTCTGTTATATCAACTTTGTTTAAAATAAATCCTATCTCATGTAGTATTAGGTTATTATCTATTTGTTTATCATCTAAAACAAGTGAAATATTTTCTTTTAATTTCTTTATTATATTATCCTTTTGTGTTTCTATAAGTTCCTCTATTTTATTGGTATATTCACTAATCTTAGAAATTCTATTTTTTATATCTTTATAAAGAACGTCACCTTCTTTTCTTCTTGAAGCAAGAAATTCTTCTATTAATGTGTTTAAAAATGACTCTATTATTTTAAATACCTCATCAATATCTAAATCTTTATATTTATATGTTATTACATTAGGAAGTGTAAGTAATGTATCTATAGATGGTTTTTCGTTTACCCCTAAAACAATTAAAGAATCTTTTATTTTATTATAATAATTTAAAAATAAATCATCATTAAAATTCACTTCTATATATGGATTGTTATCTATGAAAAAAAGAGAAAATGTAATAGTTCCCCTTCTTACTTTTGAGGCTATAAACTCCCTTATCAATAATTCTAACTCAGATAAGAACCCTGGTAATTTTACTTTCAAATCCAAAGATCTACTATTAACAGACTTTATCTCCATTACAAATTCTTTATCTTCAATAAAACCATGAACTTTTGCAAAACCAGTCATTGAGTATATCATAACATTTAAAAATAATTATGTTTAGAAAAAAATCAAGTACTATTTATAAAAAACTAAAGAAGCAGAATAATTTGTATAAGAAGCAAAATCTTTAAATATAACTAGATTGATCTCTATAGAGTTATTATCTTTTTTATTTGGAAGTATTATTTTAATACCTGTTGAATATTTCCCTTTTAGATCTGTACCTGCATATATATTAAAATAATTGTTTATAAGGAATTTTAGGCCTATATTATTTGTAATTGTAGTATCTGTAATATTAAAATCAACTCCATCAGATATTTTTATATATTTAAATTTGTATGAATATGCAATAGAACATATTAGACGTTGTTCTTCTTCGTATTCTTCAGAATTTAAAGAATTATCTTGAGTATTTTCAACAAGTGATATATTCCATTTGATTTCGGAAAAAATATTATTTAAACCTATAGAAAATTCCTGTCTATTATTATAGATTAAAAGCCCTGTTGTAATCCCATTAAATAGATTATTGTTGAAAGCGCCTTCTACAGAAGTCTCTTTTGGTACTTTTATATATATCTTTAATAATTTAAGCCCCATTCCAAATATTAGGGTATAATTTTTATAAAATTTTCTTTTCATAAAACCTATAGAAGGTACAAACAAATAAGCAACCTCATAACTTTGACCTATTATATTTTCGTTTATATCATATACATCAAAAGATTCTATCCCTCTTGTAAAAAAACTTATCTGACCTAATAGTTTTTTTCCTTTTATTTTTATTAAAAATCCATTATCATATCTTCCTAAACTATAATTTGTTAGATATATACTTGCTTTATATGATTTAAAATTCTCTTCAAAGGCTGCAGGATTATATAAATTTATTCCTTCTGAGAGTGTTCCTATAAAACCATTGAGTATAATAGAGGTATAAAACTTTTCATCTAATAAACTATTTGCTTCAATATTGGAAAAAGTTATTATCAACATTACAAACAATGTAATAAGTCTTTTACTCATTCTTTCTTCCTTAATACAACAATTTTGCCATAGTTAATAAGACCAGACTTTGTTTTTATTACAAATATATAAATTCCCGGAGGTACTATATTCCCATTTGAATCTGTTCCATCCCACCAATCTTCATCATAGTTTGTTGATTTTGTATTTGAAGCATATCTTAGTTTGTTTTTTATTATTGTTTTTATTTTTCTTCCAGAGAATGTTCTTATTTCTATTGTAACATAATCATCTTTTGACAATCTATAAGCAAAAAATGCTTTTGGTGTTTTTGTCGTTATAACAGTTGGAAACGCATATACCTGTTTTAAATCATAAAGAACACTTTTTTCTATATAAATCTCTTTATACAAAGTATCATTTATTTTTTTATAGAATATTCCTTTATTTGTACCTATAACTAATAAACTATCAATATTTTTAATAGCATTGATCTTATAATCTTTTATCTGGTCAATATCTATGTTTGAAATATATAAATTTGAAGGGTTAAAACTTCCCCAATACAAACTATCTCCTGTAAAAAAAGTGAATATAGAATCATATAAAGATAAAAAAATAACCTCTGATGTTGTCTTTTTTATCTCTTTTTCGCTATTTAAACTTAAAGAGTTTATAAATATTCCATTTTGATTTGAATTTTGTATATCATATACATAGTATATAAAATTTGTGTCAAAAATATCATAATAGAGAATAATTCTATTAGTATCCCAAGAAGTTTTTTTAAAAATTAAAGGACTTTTTGTAACATACAAACCATTTAAACTAGATAAATAAAGAAGAGTATCATTAAATTTTATAAAAGAAAACGCTTTTATATTATCTGTACTATCTATATAAATAGATTTTACAAAATTTTTCTCATAATAATACACTCCTTTAGGATAAAGGATAAAAATGGGTATGTTCTCTATTTTTTCAAAATCATATAAATATACATATGAGACTGCTATATTTTTCTCTTCTATAATATTTAGATCCCTATCATATAATCTATAAAAACTTATATATCCATTTGGATCTGTAAATGAAACAAAAATATTATTATCAACAATTTTTACTAAAGAATTTTCATTTATAGGATAATCAAACTTTGTGGATTTAAAAAAAATTAAAGAGTCCTTTTTTCTATCATAAGTATATAAACATATACCACTATCTAAAACAGCAATTAATGTATCTCCTATATTTTCTATACTAATAACTTTGTTTGAGATAATTTGGGTATAACTATTAGAAATTAAAATAAACAGAGTTATAATTATAAAGAAAAATCTATTTCTTAACAAAGTTTCTCCTTCTCTATTTTGTTAAATCAATAACTTCGTAATCTTTAGGAAAGGATAAATTAAAAATTTTATCGTCTATCTTTTTATTCATTTCTATATAAGTTATGGTATAAATGTTTATATTACCATTTATATCCTTAAAAACTACCTGTGTAGGCATTAAATCTTTTTTTCTTATATTAAATTGTACATATCTTATATATGAATTATCATTCTTTGCGGAATAACTAAATATAAACTCTTTTTTATTCTCTTCAAAATCTAATAGTTTATACTCATTTATAATTTTCTTATAGTATTTTTTGAGAGAAAATAATATATTAGAAGAGTCAAGTTTATTTATAACAATTTGTTTAGCAATATTATTTATTTTATAAACCTTGACACCTCTTGAGATTATTTTCATATTACCATAATCAAGATAGTAGAGAGAAGGAATCTTAAAAAGAAACTTTCCTTTTAATTTACGACCCCCTCCTAAAAGAGAATCTTTGTATTCATTGATAAATAACACCTTAAGAGTAAAAATATTATCTACTTTCTTTGTTAATTTAGAGACTACTTGATTTGCTTTTTTTATATTAAAAGCATAGCTATTAGTAACTAAAATTAATATAGAAAATAATAATAGAAAAATTTTTCTCACTATTTTGTTTTCTCCTTACTTAACTTTTCTAGTTCTTTCATAAATTCTTCTGTATCTTTAAATCTTTTATATACAGAAGCAAATCTAACATAAGCTACTTCATCTAATTTGTATAACTCTTCCATAACAAATTCGCCAATAAATTTGGTTTGAATTTCTTTTTCTCCTAATGAATAAATTTTCTCTTCTATTTTTGCTACAATTTCATCTATCTTTTCTATTGATACAGGTCTCTTTTTACAGGCTATTTCTATCCCTGCTTTTATCTTTTCTCGCTGAAATGGTTCTCTTCTACCATCTGACTTTATAACATAAATAGGTGTCTTTTCTACATATTCATAAGTAGTAAAACGTCTTTTGCAATCTTCACACTCTCTTCTTCTTCTAATAACCAACCCATCTTTAGTTACTCTAGAATCTAAAACTTTATGTCTAAATGATCCACAATAAGGGCATTTCATATATTATTTACTCTTTCTTCCCTATAAAATAAAATTTTGTCTTAAAGTTTTTCTCTTCTATATCCCCTTCAGGTGTTCTATAGAGTACTTTAAAATATATTATATAAACTCCTGAATTTATTGGTAAGCCATAATTATTAGTACCATCCCAATTATCACATATAAACTCTTTTACTATATTAGTAGAATCTACAGTTTGATTGGTATAATCTGTAATATCTTTAAAATCTCCACCTAATCCTATACCTTTAAAAGTTCTCACCAGATTTCCATTTATATCATATATAGAAGCTTCTATGTCAGTAATATCACCTTTATCAGTCAAATAAATTTTTGGATACATCTCTCCATTTGGATCTTGATATACTACAGCAGGGTTTGGATATATACCATAATTTATTTTGTCAATAGTTCTTATATAGAAATATAGTAAAATCCCAT
>JAMORN010000190.1 GCA_027063545.1 bacterium
CTTCTAGAATTCCAGGAGATATCATATTTATATTGTAATTAAACTCCATATAGAGCCTTGAAGCGATTTTTTTTATAAACAAAAGAAGATTATATTTAGCCAGATGATAAAAAAATATTTCTTCATTTATCTTACTTTTATCGATATTTGAATATCCAAAAACAATAATACTTCCTCCATTATTGCTATTTAATAGATTATTATTTATAATTTCATTTAACATCTTATATATATAAAAGAAATTAGAATAGAATAAATAATTTATCTCTTCAAAGCTAACATTTAATATATTACTATGCTTTAATATATTCCCTATAGTAAAAATAACTATATCAACATAACCTAGGTTATCTTTTATTTTTTTGATGAATTCTTTATAATTTTCAGAAAATATATCGAACTTTATAAAAAATAGTTTTTTACATTCTATATAGTTTTTATAAATTTCTCTAACATTTTTATTTTTATAAAATGTAGCTAAAATTTTTACATCATTTTCCTTTAAATACTCTTTAACCAAAAAATTACCGATTTTTGAAGATCCACTTATTATTAATATATTTTTCATCTTTTTATCAACTCTAAAAATTCCATCCTGGTTGATTGACTTGTTTGAAATATTCCCAACATAGCTGAAGTTTGCATAACAGAATTTTGTTTTTCTACCCCTCTCATCATCATACATAAATGTTGAGCTTCAATTACAACAGCAACTCCTAATGGATTTAGTATATCCCATATTGCCTTTGCTATTTGATGGGTAAGTCTTTCTTGAATTTGAAGTCTTCTGGCATACATATCAACTATTCTTGCTAATTTGGAAACACCAATAATTTTTTTATCTGGAATATAGCCAATATGAGCTTTACCAAAAAATGGTAACATATGATGTTCGCATAAGGAATATAACTCAATATTTTTGAGGATAACCATGTCTTTGCTTTCAGCTTCAAAAATAGCGTTATTAACTATTTCATCAAGAGTTTGATTATAACCTTTTGTTAAAAATCTAAAAGCATTAGCACTTCTTTTAGGAGTTTTTACAAGGCCTTCTCTAGTAGGGTCTTCCCCAATTTCTTTTAATAACTCTAAAAATATTTGTTCTAGTTTATCACTCATTTTTTTCTCCTTTTTTAATAAATTTTTTTAAATTAAAATTAAAAAATAATTTTTTGACTTATTGTTATCTAATTTTTATTTTTCTAAAACAAAATTTAACTAAAGAAAAATAAATAAAACGGAGGAGATAAATGCCACATACTAAGTCAGCAAAAAAGAGATTAAGACAGCAGCAAAAGAGAAGATTAAGAAATAGAGCAGTAAAACATAGAGTAAAGACATTAGTAAAGAAAGCTAAAAAGTTATTAGATGAAGGAAAAATAGAAGAAGCAAAAATAGCATTTAATGAAGCTTATTCTGCTATTGATAAAGCTGTAAAATATGGAGTTTTCCATAAAAATAAAGCTTCTAATTATAAATCTAAATTAGCAAATTACTTCAATAAAAAACTTTCAAAAATAAATTCTTAGTATAATCTATATATTTAGATATTTTTTTCAAATTTTTAGATTAAAACTCCCTTCTTTTTTTAATAAAAGAAGGGGGTTTGACTTTATTTATTTCAGAAAGAAAATTATTTTTATCAAAAAAAAGGAGGTTTTATGTTAAATTCGTTTATTTATTATAAAGATGGAAATTTATTTGTAGAGAATGTAAAAGTAGAAGATATTGTGAAAGAGTATGGGACACCTATTTATATATATTCAGCAAATTCATTTAAGAATAGATTTAATAATATAAAAGGAGTTTTACCTGCAGATGCTCTTATTGCTTATTCTATAAAATCTAATTCCAATGTAAATATTATTAAATTGTTAAAAGAAGAAGGTGCAGGAGCAGATATAGTTTCTAGGGGTGAATTATATAGAGCTAAACTTGCAGGTATAGATGGAAGTAAAATTGTTTTTTCTGGAGTTGGAAAAAGTTATGATGATATAAAAGATGCTTTGGAATATGATATCTTAATGTTTAATATAGAATCTCTACCTGAGGCAGAATTAATTAATAAAATAGCTTCATCTATGAATAAAAAAGCTAGAGTTTCTATAAGAGTAAATCCTGATGTAGACGCAGATACCCATCACCATATAACAACTGGAAAGAAAGAAAACAAATTTGGAATAAGTTATGAAGATGCAGTTAATGTGTATAAATATATAAGAGATAATTTAAAGAATTTAGAAATAATAGGAATAGATACTCATATAGGTTCTTCTATTTTAAAGGTAAATCCTTATAAGGAAGCTATAGGAAAACTAGTTAATTTAATAGAAGATTTAAAAAAAGAGGGTATAAAGCTAGAATATTTTGATATAGGAGGTGGACTTGGAATAAGATATAGAGAAGAGGATAAAGATATAGATATGAAAGAATGGGGAAAAACAATAACAGATTTAGTGGGAACTTATAATTTAAAATTAATTGTGGAACCAGGACGTTATATAAGTGGTAATTCTGGTATTTTTGTAAGTAAGGTTTTATATATGAAGAAAACTGCTCATAAAAATTTTATAATAGTAGATGGAGCTATGAATGATTTGGTTAGGCCTGCTTTTTATGATGCTTATCATAAAATAGATTATATTACTATAAAAGATAGAAAAAATATAATTGCAGATGTGGTAGGACCGATTTGTGAAAGTGGTGACTATTTTGCTAAGGAAAGAAATATAGGAGAGCCTGTAGATGATAATGAATATATTGTTATATTTTCTGCAGGTGCTTATGGTTATGTTATGAGTAGTAATTATAATTCCAGACCAAAATCTCCGGAGGTTTTGGTTGAAGGAGATAGTGTTAAATTAGTAAAAAGAAGAGAAACATTAGAGGATTTAATAAGAGATGAGTTATAAAATAGCAATTATAGATGATGAAGTTTCTATTTGTGAGATGTTAAAGTATTTTTTTGAGAAAAGAGGATATGAAGTAGATACATATAATAGTGGAGTTGAGTTTTTAGATATTTTTAAAAAAGAGCCAAAAAAATATTCTCTTGTTATTTTGGATTTAATGTTGCCTAGAGAAAATGGATTAGATATTCTTCAGAAGATAAAACAAAAAAATCAAGATTTAAATGTAATTATAATAACAGCTTATGGAACGATTGAAAATGTAAAAGAGGCTTTAAAATTAGGAGCTTTTGATTTTATAGAAAAGCCGTTTGATATGGAGATATTTGCATCTGTTGTAGATAAAGCAATAATTAAAGAGGAAAAAAATAGGAATTATAAAAAGATAAAAAGAGATATAGAAGAAACTTTAACAGAAGAAGACATAGAAAGAAGTTTAATTATAGGTAAAAATGAAAAAATTTTAGAAGCCATAGAAACAGCTATTAAAGTAGCTAAATCTGATATAACTATATTAATAACTGGAGAGTCGGGGACAGGAAAAGAATTAATAGCTAATTTAATTTATAAAAATTCAAATAGAAAGGATAAACCTTTTTTAAAGGTAAATTGTGCTGCTTTACCTGAAACTCTTCTTGAAAGTGAATTTTTTGGACATGTAAAGGGGGCTTTTACAGGAGCTATAAAAGATAGAGAAGGATTGGTAAAAGTTGCCTATGGGGGTACATTATTTTTGGATGAGATTTCATCAACAAGTTTAAATTTTCAATCTAAACTTTTACGTTTTATCCAATATAAGGAATATTCTCCTGTAGGTGATAGTAATGTGTATACATCTGATGTTAGAATAATCGCAGCCACTAATGAAGACTTAAAACAACTGGTAAGAGAAGGTAGATTTAGAGAGGACTTATATTATAGGCTAAATGTTGTAAATATTTATTTACCTCCTTTAAGAGAGAGGCTTGATGATTTAGAAGATCTTGTAAATTATTTTTTAAAAAAGTATGCTAAAAAATATAATAAAGAAGAGAAAATTATTTCAAAGGATGTATGGAAGATTTTATATTCTTATTACTGGCCAGGCAATATAAGAGAGTTAGAAAACCTAATAGAAAGATTTTATATTATTTCTGATAAGGAAGTAAAGGCAGAAGATTTACCTATAGAAATACTAGAAAGTACGGGGGTTAGAAAATCCAATAAAAATTTAAAACTTCCAAGTTGGCAAGAAATAGAAAAGGCTTATATTTATTATGTATTATCATCAACAGGTTGGAATAAAAGTGAGGCATCAAGAATTTTGGGAATTGATCCTGCAACGTTATATAGAAAGTTAAGTAAATATAATTTTAACAAAGATGATATATCAAAAGAAGAATTTTTGTCATTAAGAGCAAATTTACAATTTGTAGAAAAGGCAATATTGTTTTATTTTATTAAAGAGAAGCATTTAAATTTAACAGAGATATCTGAAATTATGGGGATAGATATACACATATTAAAGGAGAAGTTAAAGGCTTATGAGATACTATAATATATTAAAATATTTTATATTATTAACTATTTTTATCGGGGGTTATAGTATTTCTATTTATTCTACAGAGTTAACAGATCAGCTCTATTATATTACTAAACAGATAGATAAAGAAGCTAATAAATATTCAATACTAAAGTCTTATTTAAATAAAAGCTCATTATCAAAAGATGAAAGGAATATTATATTAAAAATAATAGGGGATACAGCTTTATATAAAAATAAGGATTATAATACCTTAGTTTTATTTTCGATTCTAGCCAATAAAACCAAAAGTGATATTTTAGTAAATTACTATTTAGATAAAGCGTTTAGCAAAGCCAAAACTTTTGAAGAGAGACTATATATTTTTTTAAGAGCACTTCAGTTTGGTGCTGAAAATATTGAAAAGTATTATAATTATATTCAAGTTTATAGATTAACAAATGATTATAATAATGTTATTGGATTAGGCGATTTAATTTTTTTATTTTCAAATGATAATCAGATAGAAGAGAAATCTGAATATGTTATATCTTTGGATGAGTCTAGGCTTGGTTATATTATTTATAAGTTTATAACTGATATATTTAAAGTTAGGGTATCTAGTATAAAATCTGATTTAGTCGATATTTCTTATTTATTAAAAAATGATTTCTTAGCTTATTCTGTATTTGTTATTAATAGTGTTAATTTTATATTTTTTTATGTAAATTTACTTTTAATAGTATTATCGTTTATAATATTTTTTAAACATAGAAAAGAAATTTATCATTCATTTCTTCACTATCTTCCTAGAAATGCTTCTATTGAAT
>JAMORN010000191.1 GCA_027063545.1 bacterium
AGAAGATTTAACTTTATATCTTTCAAAAGATTTAAATATTATTTTTGTTGATTCTAAAACTATTAGAGAATTAAATAGAGAATATAGAAATATAGATAGAACAACAGATGTATTGTCTTTTTATTATAATGATGAAGATTTAAATCTATGGGGAGAACTTTATATAAATCCTTATCAGGTGGAAAAACAGAGAAAGAGGTATAATGTATCGTTTAAAGAAGAATTATCAAGAATAATAATTCATGGGATCCTTCATCTCTTGGGATATGATCATCAAACTCCAAAAGAAAGAGATGAAATGTTTGCACTTCAGGAAAAAATATTAAATGATTTAAAAAGGAAAGGGGTAATATGATAGAGGGGCAGGTTGCTACGTTGAGTGTTGCAATATTATCATCTTTAGTTTTTGTTATAGTAACCCTATTTAAATATTCTTTAGTTACAAGTTTAATAACTTTAAAGGATGAAGATTATGATGAATCTAACTTTTTCTACAGAAGATTAAAAGAGTTGAAAGAAAAATCTCAAAGCTTAAAGTCTAGTTTTTATGTATTATCTATTATTTCAAGTATAGTATCTATAATAAGTTTCTGGAAATGGCTCTCCTCTACCTATGGTGATGTGGAATCTTTGTTTTTAATACTGGTTATATTTTTTATTCTTCATTTTATTTTATATGCTATTTCTATAACATATCCTATCTTAGTGTTTTCAATTGTTTATTACTTTTATCAAAGTATAGAAAAAATATTTTTTCCAATTATTTTTATTTATAAATTAATTGAAACATTTTTATTTAAGCTTTTACATACTACAGATAAGTATATATATCTAACCCCAGAGGAAAGAAATATTATTTTATCATTAGATGAGAATATTGCTTTAGCCTCTAGTGAATCATCATTAGATAAAGATGAAATAAAAATGATTCATTCTATTTTTGAATTCAAAGATACTATAGTAAAAGAAATAATGGTTCCAAGAATTGATATCAAGGCTTTATCAATAGATCTCAGTTTTGATCAAGTTTTAAAAAGCTTAAAAGATATTCAACATTCAAGAATCCCTATATATCAAGATAATATAGATAATATAAAAGGAATACTATATGTAAAAGATCTAATAAAATTACTTAATGGAAATATAGAAAACAATGCCAGTTTAAATGAAATAAAATGGCAAGAAATTATAAGAGAACCATATTTTATTCCATTAAGTAAAAAAATTGATGATTTATTAAAAGAATTTAAATTAAAAAAGATTCATATTGCTGTAGTTGTTGATGAATTCGGAGGAACTGCTGGTATTGTTACTTTAGAAGATATTCTCGAGGAAATAGTTGGTGATATAGAAGATGAATTTGATAAAGAGGAGCAAGAGGTAACAAAAATAAATCAAAATACTTATATTGTAGAAGGAGATATACATTTAAGTGATCTTGAAGATGAAACATCAATAAAATTACATATACCTGAGGACTCTCCTTATGATACTCTCTCTGGTTTTATTTTAGAATATACAGATACTGTTCCTGAAGAAGGATTTGAATTTGAAAAAGATGGTTATAGATTCAAAATTATAAAAAGAGAAGGTCCTAAAATACAAAAAGTTAGAATAGAAAAATTAGAAGATAATCAGGAGTAATATATGGAAACAGTTGTTATTACAGGAGCTGCAGGGTTTATAGGTTCTCATTTATGTGATAGATTTTTACAAGAAGGTTTTTATGTTATTGGAATTGATAATTTAATTACTGGAAATATAGAAAATATAGAACATTTAATTGGACATGAGAGATTTAGGTTTATTAAATATGATATAACAAATTATATTCATGTTCCAGGTAATGTAGATTATATTTTACATTTTGCATCTCCTGCAAGTCCTATAGACTATCTTCAACTGCCTATACAAACTCTTAAAGTAGGAAGTATAGGGACTTATCATATTTTAGGATTAGCAAAAGAAAAAAAAGCAAGAATTCTTATAGCCTCTACCAGTGAAGTGTATGGAGATCCTTTAGAACACCCTCAAAAGGAATCTTATTGGGGAAATGTTAATCCCATAGGTCCCAGAGGTGTTTACGATGAAGCTAAGAGATTTGCAGAAGCAATTACTATGGCATACCATAGATATCATGGAGTTGATACAAGAATTGTAAGAATCTTTAATACATATGGCCCTAGAATGAGAGTCAATGATGGAAGGGTTGTTCCTAATTTTATAAGACAGGCTCTACTAGAAGAAGATATAACTGTATATGGAGATGGTAGTCAGACAAGAAGTTTTTGTTATGTAAGTGATTTAGTGGAAGGAATTTTTAGAACATTATTTTCTGATGAAATATATCCTATAAATCTAGGTAATCCTGATGAATGGAAAATTATAGATTTTGCTAAAAAAATAATAGAATTAACCGGGACCACATCAAAAATTGTATATAAACCTCTTCCTCAAGATGATCCTAAGGTTAGAAAGCCTGATATATCAAAAGCAAAAAGTATTTTAAATTGGGAGCCTAAAGTTTCACTTGAAGAAGGATTAAAAAAGACAATAAGGTATTTTAGAGAATATTTACAAAAACATGGTAATTTGGATTAAGGATTTATGATTTTCTTTAAAAATAAAAGACCAAAATTTGCTGTTGTTTTAGGAAGTGGGGGTGCTAAAGGTATTTCTCATATAGGAGTATTAAAAGCATTAGAAAATAACAATATTCCTATTGACATAATTACTGGTACAAGCATAGGGGCTTTAATAGGTGCTATTTATGCATCTGGAAATTTGGAAAAATTAATAAATTTTTTAACAGATTTTAAGAAAAAAAATTTATTGGAGTATTTAGATTTTAATATTATTCCTAAAAAAGGTTTTATAAAAGGGAAAAAAATAATACAGTTATTATATGAATTTATTTCTCTAAAAGATTTAAAAGATTCTAATATAAAATTAGGTTTTGTTGCCACTGATTTAACTAAAGGTGAACCTTATTATTTTACAGAAGGCGATGTGATATCTGCTGTTAGAAGTAGTATATCTATACCAGGTATATTTGATCCATATCGTTATAATAATAAAATACTTGTAGATGGTGCTGTTGTAGATCCACTTCCGGTAAAATTAGCAAAAAAATTAGGCGCTGATATTATTTTAGCTGTTGACTTAAGTTATTATAATGTAGAAGCAAAACATAAAGAATTTTCAAAAAATAAAGATTATGATAGTTTAGATTTTAATATATTTGAAGTTTTGATTCTAAGTTTAGAATCTCTTGAACGACAAATAGCTCAAGAAATTATAAAAAACAATAAGATTGATTTCTTAATACGACCAGAGGTAGGACATATCCATACATTTGATTTTCATAAAGGTTCATATATGATAGAAAATGGCTACAAAAAGACTAAACCAATAATTCCATTTTTAAAAACAAAATTATTTCTAAAAAAATATATATAGCTATCCCATCTACACTAAACTTTTTTTCACAATAAAATAATAAACTTCATAATCTATTAAAATCTCATTATATTTATTCATGTATTTTTTATTTAATTGATAAAAATCTTTTAAAGTAAAACTATAACTATTTTTATTTATGTTTATAGTTCCTAAGGACTTTTGATATTTAAAAAAATCTCTTAAGGAATTAAAGGATTGATAAATCAATTCTTTATCTGAATATATTATGTTAAAATTTGTTTCTTTTAATTTTTGTATAAGAGATTTATAATCAATGATAGTTTTTGTAATTTTATATTGAGGATTTATTTCATACATAAATTTTTTTAAAGTATAAAATGTATTTTCTCCAAACATTGAAAATATAAGATAGCCATTAGGTTTTAGTATATTATATATGTTTTTCAAAGCTTTATCCCAGTTTAAGAACCATTGAAATGTAGAAGCTGAATATATGATATCTATAGAATTATCCTTAAAAGAGGGTTCTTCTCCATCTATAGCTATTATATTAATATTCCAGTTATATTTTTCTCTAAATTTTTTTAGCATTTCTTTGGATATATCTGAAAAAATAATGGTATTAGTATTAGAATGTAATTTAAAAATATATTTAGAAAATTCTCCTGTTCCTGTTCCTAGTTCTAAAATAATAGAGTTATCAGAAAAAATAAGATTATTATTTACTACTATATTAAATAAGTTTTTTGCAACTTTTTGTTGAACTATTGAATAATTATCGTAGGTTGAGGAGGCTTTGGAAAAATTTTCTATTATCTTATTTTTTAAGCTGTTGTTGGAGGAATTTATTAATTTCATTTTTATAATCTAAAACAAAATGGGATTTATTCTCAAAAATAAATTTTTTCTCTATAGTTTCTAAATTTTTAATATCAAAAATGATATCTTTATTAGACCCTAAAAATATAGCATCTATTTGTTTTAATTTATCATTTGGTATATTGATTGCTAATAAATACTCAAGTCCCTCTATTAAACACTCAGGAGAATATACAGAATTTTTTATTAATATTTTTAAGATTTTTAGATTATTCATATTAGGATAAACTACTTGTCGATAAAATTGTTTTAAAACCTTTTCCACATTACCTTCTTTAATATTTACTATCATATCTTTTATTAAGTTAATATTTGTATCTGTTGTGAACTTAGCTCCTGCAGATATAATTATATAAAAATTATTTTCCCCTCTAATTTTATCTAAAGCTAAAAATCCTCCTATTGACCATCCTATTATAATAGAATTTTCTATATATATACTCTTTTTTAATAAATTACACCAATCAATATATTCATATTTATATTCTATTATGTTTTTATATATATCCCCAAAAGCCCATCCGGAAATAGCCATTATTTTTTTACTCATAATTTATTATACATATCCTTTAAAACATTAATTACATATTTTAAATCATTGTAGTTTAATAAATTGGTTAAAGATAATCTTATTCTAGAGGTATTAGGTGCAACTGTTGGAGGGCGAATAGCTACAGAATATATATGATTATCCAATAAATATTGAGATAATTTGATTGTTGATAGATTATCACCTAGTATTATAGGTACTATAGGACTATCTGAATCTATAGTAGTAAATCCAATTTTTTTAAATTCATTTCTAAAAAAGCTTATCTTTTTTTTAAATTCATCTACAATATTTGAATTTTTTATAATCTCTAAAGATTTTTTTAGTCCTAAGAGTATAATTGGCGAAATACCTGTAGTGTATATAAAACTTCTAGAATAATTTA
>JAMORN010000192.1 GCA_027063545.1 bacterium
ATCCCAGTACCTTCCTCCATTGTAACAAAATCAGCAACAGTTACAAAAAATGCCTTTTTATCTACTGGAACATAATCAAAAAGTCTTTCATATTCCTTATATTCTAAGTCTTTTCCTTTAAACTCTTTTAAAATTTTATATTCTTCATTAATTATTGAAAGCCTTTTCTTGGCAAGAACATATTTTTCTCCTACAAAAGGTGTTTCCTTCCCATCTTTTCCACCTGTAATCTCTATTAAAACATAATCTTCTTCCCCATTAACTGCAATTGCAACATTTGAAATCAAAGTCCAAGGAGTTGTTGTCCAAATTAAATAGTAATAATCCCCATCTTTTGCCTTTAATTTAACATATAAGGCTAAATCTTTTACCTCTTTATATCCTTGAGCAACCTCATGAGATGAAAGAGATGTCCCACATCTTGGACAATAAGGAGTTATCTTATATCCTTCATATAAAAGACCTTTATTATATATCTCTTTAATTGCCCACCATAGACTTTCTATATAAGAGTTATCCAAAGTAACGTATGGATTATCTAAATCAATCCAAAACCCAATTCTTTTTGTTATCTTCTCCCATTCCTCTTTATACTTAAAAACAGATTCCCTACATTTTTGATTAAATTTATCTATTCCATATTCCTCTATCTGTTCTTTATTTGTTATACCAAGTTCCTTTTCTACTTCAATCTCAACAGGAAGTCCATGAGTATCCCAACCACCTTTTCTTTCAACTCTATAACCTTTCATTGTTTTATATCTACAAACAATATCCTTTAAAGTCCTACTCTGAACATGATGAACACCAGGCC
This sequence comes from bacterium, assembly GCA_027063545.1. Taxonomy (GTDB): domain Bacteria; phylum JAMORN01; class JAMORN01; order JAMORN01; family JAMORN01; genus JAMORN01. Next base: position 815 of record JAMORN010000192.1, read on the forward strand.
TTCCATTTGCAGTTGGAGGTCCCTCATAAAAAACAAAAGGCTCTTTTCTTTGATCTACACTTTTTTTAAATATATCATTCTCTTCCCAAAATTTTAAAACTTCCTCCTCTAAGGTCTTAACAGGAGTATTAGCTTTTATTTCTCTATATACCATAAAATAATTCTCCTTTTTCGTTTTTTTTTTATAATCTTCTTAACACACCTTTTATAACCTTAACAAGCTTAGGTTCTGCTTTATTTGCTGCTTCTATAACCATCTCTAATGTTAATGGCTCTAAAGCATCTGGAAGTCCCATATCTGTTATTACTGAAAATGCTAAAACTCTTAAACCGCTATGAATAGCAACAATTACTTCTGGTATTGTACTCATTCCAACAGCATCTGCGCCTACCATTCTTAACATTCTATATTCTGCCCTTGTTTCTAAAGATGGTCCTGTAACCCCAACATAAACACCTTTTTTAATATAAATATTTTCTTCTAAAGCAGCTTCTATTGCTAATTTTATCAACTCTTTATCATATACCTCACTCATATCAGGGAATCTTACACCTAGTCTATCATCGTTAGGACCAATTAAAGGATTGGGCATAAAAAAACCTATGTGATCTTCTATTACCATTAAATCGCCTCTTTCAAATTGTGGATTTAATCCCCCTGCTGCATTTGAAACTATTAAAATATCTATTCCTAAAGCCTTTAAAACTCTTACTGGAAATGTAATTTCATTTGTTGAATATCCTTCATATAAGTGAAATCTTCCTTGAAGTATTATCACTTCTTTTCCTTCTATTTCTCCAATAATCAATTTACCTTCATGAGATTCAACTGTTGGTTTCACAAAATTAGGGATTTCTTTATATGATATTTCATATTTTATTTTAACATCATTAACTAAAGCACCTAGTCCTGTACCCAAGATTATACCTATTTTGGCATTTATTTGTCCAACTTTAGATAAAATAACCTTTTTACTTTCTTGAATTTGCTCATATAATTTCATCGTTAACCTCCTATATATAATAGGGTATTTTTTTAAGTTTATTAAAAATAATAATTTATAGAATGTTTTAAAAATATTATTTTTGAGAGATTATATCAAAAAAAAGTTTCTCATTAATATTAATATCAAGTAATTTATTCCTTGACTTTTCACCTTTTACTATATTAATATCTTTTTTTTTAATATTAAAAACTTTAGAAAGAAAATTTATTAATCTTTTATTTGCCTTACCATCTTGAGGGGGAGAAGCAACCTTTACTTTTAATATATTATCTCTATATTCAACTATTTGATCTTTTGAAGCCCCGGGAATTACCTTAACTTGAATTCTCATTTTATATTCTCTAAAATCCCATTAAAATTGATAAAAAATATTTCAAAACTTCAACTATCATAAGAGCTATCATTGGCGAAAAATCAATCATCCCTATATTAGTGGGAATAAATTTTCTTATATAATCTAAAAAAGGTTCTGTAATATCAAACAAAAATCTTAAAACTTTATTGCCATTATACAATTCCTCCTTAGGAATAACCCAGCTTAACAAAACAGATAGAAAAAGAATTATTTCATAGAATGTTAGTAATTGATATATGCTATAAAAGATAATCATAAGAAAACTATACATATTTTCTATCTCCGAATATGTATGTCCCAACTCTTATCATCGTAGACCCTTCATCCAAAGCAATCCTATAATCCCCACTCATACCCATTGACAATTCTTTAAAATATGAAGGAGTACTGTATGCTTTCTTTAATTCTTCTAAAAGAAGTCTTAAGCTTCTAAATTCCTCTTTTATAATATTTTTATCTTCAGTATACGTAGCTATAGTCATAAGTCCTATAACCTCAATATTAGGTAATTCAATTATCTTAGGAAATTCTTCTTTTAAAACTTCAGGGTTATAACCATATTTACTTAAATCCTTTGAAACTTTTACCTCTAATAATACCTTTATAATTTTATTTTCTCTTTGTGCATACGAAGAAACCTTTTGAGCTATCTTTAAACTATCTATAGAATGAATATAATCACTTAAAATAACAGCTTTTTTAGCTTTATTTGTTTGTAAATGACCTATTAAATGAATATTTATATCATAATTATTGAAAAAATCAACTTTTGAAGATAATTCTTGAACTCTTGACTCCCCCACATCTTTAAGACCAGCTTCAAGTGCGATTCTTATTCTTTCAGTATCAACAGTTTTTGTAACACCTATAAGTTTTGCATTATATTTTGAAGTTAACGTTAATAGTTCCTTTGTTCTACTCTCTATTCTCTGATATATTCCCTTCATATCCATATTTCCCATTTAAGGCATCAAAAAGTTTTCTTAATGCCCTCTTTTTTAATTGCCTAACTCTTTCCTTACTAAGAGATAACTCTTTTGCAATTTGCTCTAATGTATAACTTTGAGGTGTATTTAACCCATAATATAATTCTATTATTCTTCTTTCTCTAACATCTAATACCTCAGAAAGTAATTTATCAATTGTTTCTCTAATTTCGTTTAGAATTGCTATATCTTCCTGTTCTGGAGGGATACTTATAACTTCTAATAGTCTCAATTGATTATCATCTTCATCTCTACTGATAGGATTTTCCATACTCTGTATATTTTTTTCAGAATGTATACGAAGTATATCATCTCTTACATCCTTAAACTCTTCTTCTTCTAATGTTTTATTAAAATCCTGATTATTCTCTTTTAATCTTCTTAAAAATTTTCTATATATGGCCCTTTTATTAGTTGGTATTCTTAGAACGTCTAATTCTTCAGAAATTAATTGTTCTATAGATTGACGAATCCAGTGTACCGCATAGGATAAAAATTTTACATGGGAAGTTGTATCATATTTTTCTGCAGCTTTTAATAGCCCTATTACTCCAGCTATAAGTTTTTCTATATAAGGGATCTTCTCATTAGCGAGTTTATTATATTGATTCACTACCATAACAATAAATTTTATATTAGAACCTATTAACTTTTCTCTTGCTTCTTTATCCTTAGGATTTTTCTGAATCCTTTTTACAAGTTCAATTTGTTCTTCCTCAGATAAAATTGAATACTTAGAGGTTATTTTATCTATCATTTTTTGAGCTTCTGGAGGTATGTTATAATATGTTGAATTATATTGTAATTTTTTATTTGCCATAATTTTTCAACTCCTTGATTAATAATATAAATATCTATAATCCTTTACCTCGGAGTTCAATCTAAGATTATTATACCATCTATCAAAGAATTTTTGTTGTCTCTTTAATAAGAGTCTCTTTAAATTTTCTTTTACTTCAATTACTTTTGTACTATCTAATGATCCTTTATATATTCTTTTGATTATAAATACCCCATCACGGCCATATACAGGCTTTTTTGCTAACTGATTTTCTTTTAAAAGGAAACCTACAGCTTGAAATTCTGTATTTGATCCTACAGCCATTAAATAGTCATATTTTGTTACTTCTTGAGGATTTTCAAAATAATAAGCTATAGAATCTTTATTACCCCAACTTTCTAAAGATATATTCTTCTTTTTAATTTTTTCTAATACATTTAAAGCATACTTATAAGCTAATTCCTTTCTCTTTTCTTCTTTTAGGATTGTCTCTATATATGGTTTAACCTCATCAAATGTTAAATATCCTTCACCTTTTCTCCCAATTATTCTAAAAACGAATAAAGAATTTGGACCTTCTAAAACTTCTGAAACCTCTCCTATTTTACCTTTAGATATAAAAGGATTTATTCCATCTACAAAGCCAACTTTAGGAATCATATTACCTATTTCAAAATATCCTGTAGTATCTAGTAAAGTTTTTATTTTTACAATATTATCAGAATTTAAGATATATCTTAAACTATCTAAATATTCAGTAATAGAATCCCTAGTATCCGGAGTCATTCTTATAGACATAAATATTTCACCAACCCTATATAGATTAATAGTATCAATGCTATCCTTTGCAAGTGTATCTACCTTAACTTTTTTATCTAAAAGAGTATATAGATAAAGGCCTTTATATCCATATATAGGCCCATAAATTTCCCCTATTTTTAAAGAATCTATAATAACTCTTATTCTTAAGGGCAAATCTTTTTCTGACTTATATCCTAAATCACCTCCTGTAGAATCAAAATCTGAAGCATCAGAATAATCTTTTGCTAAATCTAGAAATTTTTCGCCTTCTTTAAATCTCTTTTTTATTTCGTCTACATCTTTTAATACTAAAAGAGTGTCTCTTTTTGACGGAAGTTTTGGAACTTTTATAAAAGCCAAATTTACCCTTTCTTTTGTTTTGTAATCTTCTTTGTGTTTTTGGTAGTATGTTCTTAATTCCCTATCAGAAATCTTTATAGTATC
>JAMORN010000193.1 GCA_027063545.1 bacterium
TAGGTGGAGAGGGCAATGGCGGTGTAATATACTCTTACTCTCATTATGGAAGAGATGCTCTTTCTGGAATTATTCTTATTCTTATTCTTATTTCAGAGGCAGAAAAATCTTTATATGAAATTATAGAGGAACTACCAGAATTTTATATGACAAAACATAAAATAGAGACACAAAGTTTAGATATAAGTAGAGTAGAATCATATTTTAAAACAAAGTTTAATGGTGTATATTTTAATTATGAGGATGGAATTAGGATAGAGAAGCCATTAGAGTGGTGGTTTCATATAAGAAGATCAAATACTGAACCTATTGTTAGAATGATAGCAGAGGGTAAAGATAGGGATTTTATAGAGAAAGAGGTGATGAATATAAAAGAGATATTGGTTTAAAGAAGAGGTATAAAAATGTGTGGAATAGTAGGGTATATTGGTGAAAAAAATGTTGTTGATATTCTTTTGCAGGGGCTTTATAAACTTGAATATAGGGGTTATGATTCAGCAGGAATTGCTGTGATTGATAAGGATAGTAATGAATTAAAAATTATAAAAAAGGTTGGAAAGATCAGAAATTTAGAGTCTTCTATGAAGGAAGATGGATTTTTTAATATAAACACAGAGATTGGAATAGCTCATACTCGTTGGGCTACTCATGGAGAGGTAAATGAGGTAAATGCTCATCCTCATTATGATGAGGATAAAACTTTAGCAATAGTTCATAATGGTATAATAGAGAATTATAATGTAATAAAAAAGTGGCTTGAAGAAAAAGGAGTTAAATTTAAAACAGAGACAGATACAGAGGTTCTTTTATATTTAATAAAGTATTATTATAAGGACGATTTAAAACAAGCAGTTTTGTCTGCGTTAAAACATGTAATTGGTGCTTATGGGATAGTGGTTATTTCTAAAAAAGAACCGGGAAAAATGATTGGTGCAAGAAATGGTTCTCCTTTGGTGTTTGGTATAGGGAAAGATGATTTTGTTTTAGCTTCAGATGTTTCAGCCATAAAGCCTGTTACAGATAATGTAATTTACTTAGAAGATGGTCATATAATAGAGGTAACAAAGGAAAATTATAAAATATTAACTTTAGAAGAGAGAGAAGTAAACGCTAAGGTTCATACTATTGATTGGGAACTTGAAAGTTGGGAAAAAGGTAATTTCCCAACATATATGGAAAAAGAGATCCATGAACAGCCTAACACAATAATAAATACTACAAGGGGAAGATGGTTTTTTGAGAAAGGAGAATTAAAACTTGGAGGAATAGAGCCTGTTAGGGATTTACTAAAAAAGACAAAAAAAATAACAATTTTAGGTTGTGGAACAAGTTGGCATGCTGCTTTAATTGGAAAATATTGGTTTGAGTATTATGCTGATATTTCAACAGAGGTAGATTATGCTGCAGAGTTTAGATATAGAAACCCTATTATTTTAGAGGATCAAATAGTTATAGCAATAAGTCAATCTGGAGAGACAGCAGATACAATAGGAGCAATAAGAGAGGCTAAGATTAAAGGGGCAACAGTATTAGGAATAACAAATGTGGTTGGTTCTACTATTGCAAGAGAGACAGATGCTGGAATTTATCTTCACGCAGGTCCAGAGATAGGGGTAGCCTCAACAAAGGCTTTTATTGGGCAATTAACAGTTCTTCTTATGATGGCTATATATATGGGAAGGATGAGAAGGCTTTCTATTGAGGACACATTGAGGGTTTCAGAGGAATTTAAAAAAATACCAGATAAGATAGAAAAGATTTTAAAACAAAAGGATTATATAAGAGAGATTGCAGGAAAGATTATAAAATATAACAATGCATTATATTTGGGAAGGGGAGTGAATTATCCAGTAGCACTTGAAGGGGCTTTAAAGTTTAAGGAAATATCATATATTCATGCAGAGGGTTATCCAGCAGCAGAGATGAAGCATGGTCCTATTGCTTTGATCGATGAGAATATGCCAACAATTGTTATTGCTACAAAAGATTTTCTATATGATAAGATAATTTCAAATATAAAAGAAGTAAAAGCAAGAAAGGGACAGGTTATTGCTATTGCTACAGAAGATGATGAGGCAATAAAATCACATGCTGATTATGTAATATATATTCCAGATACAATAGATATGCTCACCCCATTTTTATCTGTAATTCCTTTACAACTTTTAGCATATTATGCAGCTACATTAAAGGGGTATGATGTTGATAAACCACGTAATTTGGCAAAAAGCGTGACAGTAGAATAGAAAGGAGAAGATATGGAGGAAAATCAAAATACATTAAAGACAAATAGAATTTTAAGTGGAATGCGTCCGACTGGAAAACTTCATATAGGGCATTATTTTGGTGTATTGGTAAATTGGCTTAAATTTCAAGAGGATTCTTCTTATGAAAAATATTATATGATAGCAGATTGGCATGCTTTTTTTAGTGAAGCAACAAATAAAGAATTTAATTTAAAAAAGGTTACCTTAGATATTTTAATAGATTGGCTTTCAGCCGGGATTGATCCAAATAAAGTTGTAATCTTTAGACAATCTGATGTGCCAGAACATTTAGAACTTCATATAATTTTATCAGCTTTAACTCCAATGAGTTGGCTTGAAAGAAATCCAACTTATAAAGATGCTCTGGAAAATATTAAAAATAAGGATATAAGAAACTATGCTTTTTTTGGTTATCCTGTGCTTCAAACAGCAGATATTGTTTTATATAAGGCAGATACTGTGCCTGTAGGTGAGGATCAACTTCCTCATCTTGAACTTGCGAGGGAGATAGTAAGAAGGTTCAATTATTATTATGGATTAACTTTTCCAGAGCCACAGTCAATATTAACAAAAGCAGCAAAGATTTTAGGGATAGATAGGAGAAAGATGAGTAAGAGTTATAATAATGCAATATACCTATCTGATAGTTCAGATGAGGTAAATAAAAAAGTTATGTCTATGATTACAGATGAATCAAGGATAAAGAAAACAGATCCAGGTCATCCTGATATTTGTAATGTATTCTCATATTGGAATATTTTTGAGAGTGATAAAGAAAAAATTGAATGGGTAAAACGTTCTTGTATAAAAGCTGAGATTGGATGCGTTCAGTGTAAAAGGGAACTGGCAAAAAAGATTAATGAGTTTTTAGAGCCTATAAGAGAGAAAAGATCATATTATGAAAACCATAAAGATGAACTCTATGATATTCTAGAAGAAGGTAAGAAAAAAGCTAAACAATTGGCTGTAAAGACAATAGAAGAAGTAAAAGATAGAATAAAAATATAGTATTTTAATTGTAATATTGTATAGCTAAAAAACTCTTGACTTACAAAAGAAAAATTTTAATATTTAATCTAAAGAAGCATTAAAACGATTAAATAAAATAAAGGGTTTAAGATTTGCCGGGGGTAATTATGGATAAAATAAAGAAAGTTTTATATCTAGTAGTTTTTTTATTTATTTATGCTACAATTAATGCTGCTACTTTGGAAGTAGGTGAGGGTAAACAATATTCAAATATCCAAGATGCTGTCAATGCAGCCCAACCCGGAGATATTATAAAGATTTATAGTGGTGTTTATGAGGAAAGAGTAGAAATAGTAGGTAAAAGTGATATTACATTAGTATCAGCAGCAGTTTCTGATATTTATGGAACAAGTGAAGATTTTAGACCTGATTTAAGTACTTTACCGGTTATTAAATATCATGATACAGAGCATGACCATCCTCACAATGATGATGAAGCATCCCATGATGAAACAATAGATTATGATGAAAATGGGGTAATTTTGATAAAAGAATCAAAGAATATAAGAATTGTTGGGTTAAGAATTGATGGAATGGGTGTTTGGTATTCTGGCCAATGTATCCCTAAGTGGGGTGGTGCTCAGCTTTTTGGTAATAATGGTATAGCAATAAAAAATAGTTATCATGTAGAGGTAAGATATTGTGATGTATTTAATGCTTTTAGAGGTATATATATTAAAGATAGAAACTTAGGTGGTGTTTATACAAAAAGAAATCCAGGAGATTTTGATGGTGATAGACAGGTTCCTGCATCCAATGTTTTAAACATGGGTAATCATTTAATTGAGAGAAATAGAATTCATGATAATCACTGGGGGTTGATGTTTGAAATTACATGGGATGCTCCCTCTACAGTGAGAGATAACTTATTTTATAATAACTATAAAAGAGAAGGATATGAAGAAGCGTTAAATGTTGGGAATGGTTGTACTGCAGGAGATCAAAATCAATGGTATTCAGCTGCTATAAGATTTCATGGAGTATTTTTTGCTCCTCATTTAATTCATAATAATACTTTTTATAACAATGCTAATATTTATTCAACCCACTGGGGTTCAGGAGTCCCTAATATTAGATTTTACTATAACTTATATGATAAAGCAAATAAAGATTTATATAATACAAGAGCATTCGGGTATATGGGTAATACATATGGGGCTTATCAATATTACTCTTTATTTGGTCAACAAGCAAAAGAAGATGATCCTTATGGATTTACGGTTCCTACTTTTGAATGGGGTAGTGGAGATAAAACTCCAGAGACAGGAGATAGAGCAAATAAATGGGATTCTCAATGGGATGTGTATGATCATGAGATTTACTATATAGGAGCGGATGATGGTACGGCACCTTTAAATCATGATGACCCTAAATCAAGGGATTTTCTTGTTCCAAATCCATCATCTTCTAGATTTTGGATGATAAGAAATGGAGTATCCTCAGAGTCTTGGGAAGTAGGCGATCCTACAGCAGGATTTTATGATTATGATGGTACAGTGGCTGATGTGGGAGCATATCAAGTAGATCCTGATGGAAAGGTTAGATGGGCAGGATGTGCTGATTATCTTCAAATTGTAGATAGATATAGATATGCTGAAGTTCAACTTTTAGATAATGGTTCTATTATAAGGATTCCCTATATTGTAAAGTATAATGGTAATAAGAAAATTACAAAGTTAGAATATGTACTTCAAAAATATACAACAACAATAGCTTACAATGAATTTCCTCCTTCAGCTATTCAATCTCCAGATGAGTATGATTTAGATATCAATGAAAGTGCTTCAACTTCATTAGATAAAGTAGCTGATATGTTGAATGATTATGGTTATACTAGTGAGGATGTATTTTGGGTTGGTAGTGCTCCTAATTTTTCTAAAGAG
>JAMORN010000194.1 GCA_027063545.1 bacterium
ACTCACAGAAAAATATAAGGTAAATTATTTAATAGCAGGATCAAATAGTCCCAATTTTCTTAAAATAAAGCAGACAACAAATATCATTCCTTTAATTGCAAAGCCGGAAACAAAGATTGATGAACTTCTTGATTGTATAAAAAACTATAGATCCTTAGATATAGAGAATTCTCCTTGTTTTAAGAAATAGTTTTTTATTATATTTCTTTACATGGAGGAGTTTTCTAATAAAACAGAAGAAAACATTTATAACTTATTAAAAAAATTAAAGATAGACTACGAGGAGATAGTCCATGATGAGGTTATCTCCTCTGAGGATAGTTTTAATATAAGAAAAAATGCAGGATGGCAGGATTTTACCTCTGCTAAAAACATTCTTTTCCATGCAAAAGGGAAATTCTATCTTGTAGTTTTAAACTACGATAAAGTAATCAAAGCAAGGATATTTAAAAAAGAGTTTGGCACAAAAAATATTAGATTTGCTACAAAAGAGGAATTAAAAGAGATTCTTAATTTATCTTCTGGTGAGGTTGTTTCTTTGGGGCTTGAAAATCCGAGTATTCCTATTTATGTAGATAAGGATATTTTCAATTTTAAATTCTTTGCTTTTACTCCTGCAAATAAAAGAAAGAGTTTAAAGATTTCAACAAATGATCTATTAAGAATCTATGAAAATATTAGAAATCCTGTAACAGTTTTCTATATTGATAGTAATGGAAGTTTAATACTTGAAGAATTAAAAAAAGAAGGAGAATAGTATGGGAGTTTTGATAATTGGTTCAACAGCACTAGATGATATAGAAACAACAGAGGATAAGGCTTTTGGAGTGGTAGGAGGAAGTGCTTTTTATGCTGCTATAGCAACAAATTTTTTTACAAAGCCTTATATATTAGGAAGGGTTGGTAATGATTTCCCAGATGAGTATTTAATTAAGTTTGAATCATTGGGAATAGATTTAGAAGGTGTTCAGAAAGGTGAGGATAAAAAAACTTTTCACTGGTATGGCAAGTATTTAGAGAATTTTGATGATAGAGTCACAATTTCTTTAGATTTGGGAACATGGATTGATTTTAGTGTTAAAATTCCAGAAAGATATTTTGAAGAGGATATAAATGTAGTTTTTTTAGCAAATATAGATCCTAAATTTCAGTTGGAGGTTTATAATAAATTTAAGGATAAAGGTGCATTTTTTATTCTTGATACAATGAATTTTTATATAGAGAATTTTAGAGATGAATTAAATAAGGTTATTCCAAAGGTTAATTTATTTATAATAAATGAAGAGGAGTATAAACTTTTAACAGGTGAAAAAAATATCTATTTAGCATTTGAAAAGCTCTTTTTAATGTATGATTCTTCAAGTTTAAAGTATATTGTAATTAAAAAGGGAAGTCATGGAAGTATTTTAATGTCTAAGAAAGGCGAACTTTTTATTTTGCCAGCTTACCCTATAAAAGAGGTAAAGGACCCAACAGGTGCTGGAGATAGTTTTGCAGGTGCATTGGCAGGGTATTTATCCAAATTGAATGATTTTTCTTTTTTATCAATAAAAAAAGGCCTTCTTTATGCTACAGTTGTTAGTTCTTTTACTATAGAGGATTTTTCTATTGATAGATTGCTTAATATATCCTTTAATGATATAAACCAAAGAGTAGAAAATTTAAAAAACTATATCTCTATTTAAAAAAATGTAAGTTATGAAAAGAGATTTAATAATTTAAACAATTTTTAAGTTATTTTCAAAGATATAAAAGACAAATGGCTTTTCCTAAAAGAGAAACTTTCAAAAATAGAATTAGAAGATTTAAACAAAATAATTCAAGAGGAAAAACTAGCAAGAGATGTCTATTACAAGCTGCACTGATTATGGGTATTATAATAGAAGATTTAGATATAATTATGGAGGGGGTAATGAGAAAAAAGCCTATTTTTTATATGTTAATTTTTCTTATTATCTCAATTAATAGTTTATTTTCTTTGGCTATAAATATAAATCATGTAGGTTATAATCTAAATGCTAAAAAGACATTTGTTGTTTTAAATTCAATACCCCTTTCTGATAAGAGTTTTACAATAAAAAATGAATCTGGTAATATTGTATTTATAGGTACTTTAGATTCCATTGGTATATTACAATATTGGGATAACAATTATTATTATATAGGTGATTTTTCTTCGTTTAATAGAATAGGAAATTATAAAATAGATGTAGGAGAAACAGAGTCTTATTCTTTTGAAATAAATGAGGATTTGATTTTAAATTCAACTAGTTCTCTTGTTATATCATTTTTCAATTCAATGAGAAATACAATGTTATCAGATACTGCTGTGGGATATTATGGGGATAGAGTAGGAACCCATAATGTTTATGGTGGTTGGGATGATGCTTCTGGTGATCAGGGAAAATATTTGTCTCATTTATCATGGGCAAATTACTTTAATCCGCAACAAACACCTTTGGTTGTATGGGCGCTTTTATGGGGGTATGAGTTAAATCCTACATATTACGATGATAACGGGATTAAAGTAAAAGAAGAGGCAGCATGGGGAGCAGATTTTCTTTTAAGAATGCAGGATGAGGCTGGATATTTTTATATAACAGTTTTTGATGGTTGGGGATATGATCCTCCTAGAGAGATTTGTGCTTGGGTTGGTTCTTCTGGAACAAAAACAGATGATTATGAGAGTGCTTTTAGGGAAGGTGGAGCAATGGCAATAGCAGCTCTTGCTCGTGCTTATAATATGGGGATAGAAGGGGATTCAACAAAAGAAGAGTATTTACAAGGAGCAATAAGAGGATATAATCATATAAAAGTTAATAATCTACTTTATACAGATGATGGGAAAGAAAATATAATAGATGACTATACCACAACTATAGCGTTAGTAGAACTTTATAAAGCAACAGGAGATAGTTTATATTTAAATGATTTAAGATACAGGGTAAATAGAATATTATTCAAACAATCTTCAGAAGGTTTTTTCTATAGTGATGATGATCTAACAAGACCATTTTACCATGCTTCTGATGAGGGAATGATAATTTTAGCACTTCTTTATTATTTAGAAGTAGATGATGCTTTAAGATCAGAGGTAGAGCAGGCTATTTCAAAAAATATAGATTGGTATAAGAGTATTACTTTTGAAGGAGGAAATGCATACTATTATTCAAAAATGTATTATAAGAATTCTAGCGGAAACTTAGTAGTAAGGTATTTTATGCCTCATGTAAATGAAACAGGTTATTGGTGGCAGGGAGAAAATGCAAGAATTCTTTCAATGGCAAGCGCGTTTTATTATTACATGATAAAGGAGAATATTGTAGATACTTTACTTGAAAATATTGCTAACAGTTCTATAGATTGGGTATTGGGAAAAAATCCTTTAAATATGTGTATGATGGCAGGTGTGGGTTATAATAATCCACCTCCTTATAAAGGTGATTATTCTAGATATTATAAAGGTGGTATTTCAAATGGTATAACCTCAGACCAAGATACAGAAATAGGTTATCAGTTTTTAGATAAAGATTATTATGATAAGACAGATTGGCACCATTGGAGATGGGTAGAGCATTGGCTTCCTCATGATGCCTGGTATTTTGTGGCAATAAATTTAGAATCATTTTATATAAAGACTAAATTGAGAGAAAATAAGGTTAGTGATAAAAAAGAGTTAAAGGAGTTATTTGTAAATATCTATCCAAATCCATTTAATCCAGTGTTGAATATAAAAGTAAGTCAAAAAGAAGCAAAAGTTTATATTTATAATATAGAAGGAAAACTTATTAAAAAATTTTCAGGGGAAGGTTTCTACCAAGTTAATTTCAGTGATATGAACTTATCTTCAGGTATTTATTATATAAGAGCAGTTTTCGGCAATAGTATTATAACTAAAAAAGCGGTATTATTGAAGTAAAAGTACTTACTGTAGATATTAATTTTCTTCTTATATTAAACAATTTGAAAACATTTAGGAATAAAAAAATAAAACAATAAAAAAGAGGTATAATATGGATAGTATAGAAAAAATGCTTGAAGAAATAAAAAGAAAAGAATAAAGAAAACAAGAGAAGCATTAGAAAAAAGTTTTAAAAAATATTAAGAGAATTTAATAAGTTTAAATTATATATAAAGTTTATTGATGATTGGAGGAAATTACAGATTCTTTAAATTCAAAGAGAAAATAAAAATAATTTATTAGATTATTTATTAAGAAAGTATATGGATAGAATAAAAACTCATAATCTAGAAGATTTACCAAAAAGAATATTAGTAGAATATATAGAAATTTTGACAGACATCCTTTAAATGAAATAAGAAGAAAATTAGGATTTGACTATTGTATTTGGGAATTAATAAAAATAATACATATTTGGATAATAATTTTATATATTTATTACATTAAAAGTTAGATACATAAAACTTTTAAAAAAGTAGGGGAAGCTTTATGCTAAATTCTTATACTATCCTAATTACAGGTTCTACTGATGGTATTGGAAAAGCAGCAGCCTTAAAGATGGCTTCTATAGGAGCAAAGGTTATAGTTCATGGAAGGTCTGAGAGTAAAGTAAAAGATGTATTAGAGGAAATAAAAAATAGAACAAAAAATAGCAATATATATGGAGTTGTGGCAGATTTTACATCTTTAGAAGAGGTAAAGAATTTAGCAGATGAGATAACCCAAAAGTTTTCAGATCTAAATGTGTTAGTAAATAATGCTTGTATATTTTCCCATAGGAAAATTATAACAAAAGATGGATTTGAAGCAGGATTTCAGATTTGCCATCTTGCACATTTTCTTTTAACTCTAAAATTGATTGATCTACTTTATAAAAACTTCCCTTCTTATATAATAAATGTTAGTTCAATGGTTCATGCCTCAACTATTGATTTAGAAAATTTAAATAGTGAAAAGGGTTATAATGGGTATGATGTATATTCTATGGTAAAACTTCTCAATATTTTATTTACTTATAAATTAAATAGAGAAATAGATACCTCAAAGATAAAGGTTTATGCAGTTCATCCTGGTGTAATTAGTACAAAACTTCTTCATGCTGGATGGGGTTTTGGAGGTGCTTCTACATCTATAGGAGCAGAGAATATATTATCACCAATATTAAACGATGATTTAAGAAAAAAAACAGGGATT
>JAMORN010000195.1 GCA_027063545.1 bacterium
GATGAAAATTAAATATATCCCCTAATGTAATAGTCTCATCAATTTTTGTAAATATAATTCCATCTAATTTTAACTCTGAGAAATTTTCATATATCATAAGCATGTCCTTCAGCTTTGTAGTAGCTGAAATAAGTAAATATATTCTATCAATAGAAGAGTTTTTTATTATATTAAATATCTCCTGAAGATGTTCTTTTTTTCTTGGACTTCTCCCAGCAGTATCTATAAAAATATAATCAAAACCTGTAAACTTAGCTATTGCATTTTCCAAATTTTCTTTTGTATAACATAACTCAAAAGGTATAGAACTTATATCAGCAAATGTCTTTAACTGCTCTGCTGCTGCTATTCTATATGTATCTAAAGATAACAACACAACTTTTCTTTCTTTTATTATTTTATTTATTGATGCAATTTTGGCAATTGTTGTAGTTTTACCCACTCCTGTTGGACCTATAAAAGCAACCGTAAAAGGTTTTTTTTCTGGCAATTCTTCTATCTCTTTATTTACTCTAATCTTAGCACTTATATTTTTTATAATAACCTCTCTTAAATAATCAAAATCTTCTATTCTCTCTGGGGGTAGTTTTGTCTCAATCTTTTCTAAAAGCTGAATTGTGAAAGTTTCATCTAATTCTTTATCTCTTAATGTTAAATACCATTTCTGAATATTTTTATGATGATGTTCAAAATTTTCCTTAAAGTTAATTTCTACCAGCTTTTGAACAACAGTTTTTAATTCCTTTATATCCTTCTTTATATCTACTATAGAACTATCAAATCTTTCACTTTTAGCTTCTGTTTTTAATTCTTTATTAATATTCTGTTGAAGATCTGAGAATTTTTTATAAAGATTTCCTACATATGAGTCCCTTGAAATACTACCTCTATTATAAGAATAAGAAGGTGATGAGGAAGTTTCTATGGTATCTGAAGGGCTTTTTATTGTATTTAATTCCTGAGAAATATCTGTATCAAGAGCCACAATAACTTCATATTTTTCCTCTGCTATACCTCCAAACATCCCTTTTTTAGGGACCTTTTTGGTATTAATTATTATAATATCCTCTCCTAATTCCTGCTTTGCCTGTAATATAGCTTCCTTTATACTATTTGCTACATACTTTTTTATTTTCATATCTTATCACCTCTTTTATATTTATTATAAACTCACTCTTTCCTCACTTATTACCTCAAAATCTGAAGGCACTTCAGATATAGATATAACATTTAAATTCTTTATATAAGGATGTAAAAGTCTTTTCAATTGTAATCTAAGTACTGGTGATACTAATAAAACAGGTACATAACCTTTCATACTTAAATTCTCCACAGCCTTTTTTATATTTTCAACTAATCTAGCCACTGTATCTGGATCCAACACAAGTCTTAAACTCTGATTATTATCCGGCTGAAGATTATCTTCTAAGTATTTCTCTGTTTCTGGGGATAAAGTAATAACATGAAGTTTTTTATCACTACTTAATAAACTTGTACATATCTGTCTACCTAGAGCATGTCTAACATATTCTGTTAATACATCTGTATTTTTTGTAACTTTTGCATAATCACCCAAGGTCTCTATTATTGTTGATAAATCCCTAATAGAAACCTTTTCCCATAATAGATTTTGTAATACCTTTTGTATATCTCCTATTTTAAGTAAATCAGGTATAACCTCTTCTACTGCAGCAGGATTTATCTTCTTAAGATTTTCTATTAATTGTTTTACATCTTCTCTTGTTAATAACTCATATGCATGATCTTTTATAATCTCTGTTAAATGAGTTGAAATAACAGCAGGTACTTCTACAACAATATATCCTGCAGCCTCTGCTTTAGACTTTTCTGCTTCTGTTATCCACATAGCATCTAAGCCAAAAGTAGGATCTTTTGTTGGAATACCTTCTAGTTCTTCCTGTACGTCACCTGGATTTATTGCCATATAATATCCAGGCATAACTTCTGCTCTAGACACTTCTATTCCCTTTATTTTTATAACATATTCATTAGGTTTTAAATCTAAGTTATCCCTTATTCTTATTGGGGGGACTTTAAAACCCAAATCTACAGCTATCTGTTTACGTATTAATGTTATTCTATCTAATAAATCTCCTCCTTGAGCAGGATCTACATAACTTATAAGAGCATACCCTATCTCAAGTTCCATAGGATCAACAAAAAGAAAATCCTCTATCTTTTCCTCCTGCTCCTCTTCTTCCTTTGTTTCCTCTTTAACTTCTTCCTCTGAAGGTGCTAAAGCTGTATTTCTTGCTGATATATAACCAACACCCATTAAAAGAGTTCCCAAAGCCATAAAAGTAATCTTAGGAAATCCAGGAACTAATCCTAATAAAAACAAAACTCCTCCTGTTATCATTAAGGCTTTAGATTGGGAAAATAATTGCTTGATTAATTCCTGCCCCATATCATGTTTAGATGATGCCCTCGAGACAATAATACCCGCAGATGTAGAGATTAAAAGAGCAGGAATCTGACTAACCAATCCATCTCCTATTGTTAATTTTGTATATTTTTCTATAATATCAGCAAAACTTCCACCCTCTCTAAAATATCCAATTAATATTCCACCTATTATATTAATAATAGTAATAATAATACCTGCTATAGCATCTCCTCTAACAAACTTAGAAGCTCCATCCATAGCTCCATAAAAATCTGCTTCTCTTGCTATTTCTTCTCTTCTTTTTCTTGCTGTTTCCTCATCTATTAAACCGGCATTTAAATCAGCATCTATAGCCATTTGTTTACCAGGCATAGCATCAAGGGTAAATCTTGCTGCTACTTCAGCTATTCTTCCTGCACCTTTGGTTATCACAATAAATTGAATAATTACCAAAATAATGAAAATAACAACTCCAACAACAATATTACCCATAGTAACAAAATTTCCAAATGTTTCTATTACCTTACCAGGATTCCCTGTAGCTAGTATTAAACGTGTAGAAGAAACATTTAAAGAAAGCCTAAATAAAGTGGTTATAAGTAAAAGCCCAGGAAATATTGAAAAGTCTAAAGGTCTTTCTGTATATATAGTTGTCAGTAGAATAATAATTGCTGTTGCGATATTTAAAGATAATAATATATCCATTAACCATGGTGGAATAGGAATTACCATTATTATAACAATTCCTATTACCACCAATGGTATAAGAAACTCTTGTCTTTGCGCTAACTTATTAAAAAAATTGGTATTTAATGATAATGTATTTGCCATATTTATCTATTCTATTCCTTTATTTATAACAACCTTCTTAGGAAAATAAAAATAGCCCTGTATCTCTCTTATTAATAACCCTGAAGAATTTAATTTCACTACCCTGTTATTATGCTCATCACAAATCCAAATATTCCCTTCTCCATCAGCATCTTTATATTCATTAACAATTATATAACTTGGTTTATCCAATCCTACATTTATTATATTATCTATTAAAGGAGAGACATTATAGTTCATTTTTATTGGTAATTTAACTTTCATCATTCCATAAACTGCATCAAGTATATATAATTCTGATGTTAGTCTATTTATATCCATATCAACAAGTGTTCCAAATCCATAAAGTTTTCCTACAATTGAATCTGATGCTATATCATATGAATATAAAATATTTTTTCCATAATCAGCTATATAAACATAACCATTATATCCTATTATTTTTGATATATTTAAAAATCCAGCTTTTCGTCTATATAATGTATCATTTCTTATTATCAGCAGAAAATTTGAATCTAACCTCTCCTCTACAGTAATATAAAAATCTTCTAGATCTGTTAATAACTTCAATTTCCCTTTATATGAGAAAACTTTATCAAAATCTTCATATCCTAAAGAATAAATATTACTTAAACTATCATCTGGAGAATATGTTAATACAAACAAAGTATTTTTCACTTTCTGGAGTGATGTTATATGCTCAGAAAAACTGTATGTATTAAGAAGTGTTCCATCGGTATAATATTCTCTTATTACATTATTATCTACTAAATACAACATATTTGTACCATCTAAAAATTCTAAGTCCTCTACTTGTATACTATCCCACACTATTAAAGGACTCCCTTTTGAAGTAAATTTATATATACGTCCCTTATCATCCCTCACCCATATACTCCCAACTTCTTTATATATATCAATTAAAATAGAATCTTCGGTATATGCACCTCTTGTATTTATTGCCCTAATATATATTGTATCTATTAATTCCTCTAATGGTATATTAAAAATTAGAGATTTATAGTTGGTTAACTCTTTAGATATAGATAACCCACTTTTAGAATACCAATAAACTACCACTGTATCATCTAAGTAGCTTGATACTTTTACATTAACATATCCTAATCCACTTCCTATTAAAAATGAAGCATAATTTTTATTTCCCCATTTAATAAAATTACCATTTTCAATATATATAGAATCTATAGATGGGGGAAAATCTATAAGCTTTATCTCTTTTTTGTACTCATACCATCTGTTATTATATAAAAATTTTATTGTTATTGTATCCTTCTCTCTTATTCTATATATAACTGAATCCAGAGAAGAACTATCATCACTAGAAACTTTCTCTTTTATATATGGAATGCCTGAATATTCAATAAAAACTGTATCCCTTATAATACTATCTAAAGAAGATTTTCCATTAAATATAACTAAACCTGAAGCAGAAGTCCATTCAAGATTTTTCACATAATCATTAAAAACAATAATGCCTTTCATTGGTAAACCATAATATTCATCAGGTACAATTGAAAATTTTTCTAAAGGACTATCATCTTCAAAATCAAAAATTGAACAGCCTGAAAATATTGTAATTATAAATAATAAAGAAAACAATAAGTTAAACTTTATTTTTGAGTTTATAAACATAAGCTATAATCTCCGCTACAGCTTCATAATATTCTGGAGGTATTTCTTCACTTATATCAACAGCATCATATAAAGCTCTGGCTAATGGTTTATTTTCAACTATAGGAATATTATTCTCTATTGCTATTTCTCTTATTCTTTCCGCTATTTTTCTCATACCTTTTGCTACAACAATAGGAGCCCTCATTCCCTGTTCATATTGAATAGCTATAGCTATAAATGTAGGG
>JAMORN010000196.1 GCA_027063545.1 bacterium
GAAAATCTACATGTAATATCTTATCCCCTAAAGCATCTTTTTGTATATCTTTTATAATAGCTCTTTTTTCTTTACCATCATTATACTTTAAAACTACAGGAACAACTTCTCCACTCATTTTATGTAACAATCTTAAAAATTCATGTTCACTAAACTTTATTTCTTCACTCTCTTTATATTCTTCCGAATATACAATCCCAGGAATTTTTCCCTCTTTTCTAATTTTTTTAGCTTTTACATCTTCCCTTAATTCTACATTCAACACCAACTCTTCCATCTATTCAACTCCTCCTTATAATTTATTTATATAAAAACAAAAAGAAGTATATATAAAAAAATTAAACTGGGCTGGGAGGATTCGAACCCCCGAATGGCGGGACCAAAACCCGCTGCCTTGCCAGCTTGGCGACAGCCCAGTATTATACTTTTTATTCTATAAAAACTATGCAGAAGTTTGACTATTTTGTTTTTCTAATTCTTCTTTATAAGCATTTAATATAACTTCTTCCATCTTTTGTCTTGTTTCATTATTAATAGGATGGACTATATCTTCAAATTTTCCATCCTTTCTTTTTCTATTAGGCATTGATACAAATAATCCATTTTTCCCTTCGATCACTTTTAATCCTCTTACTGCAATTGCATTATCAATTGTAATGTTTACAAATGCTTTTAATTTCTCTTCATTTTTGATTCTCACTCTTACTTCTGTAATCTCCATTATAAAGCCTCCAACCTAATGTTAAGTAGTATGTTTGTTGTTTAGTTTATTAATCTTGTTTTATATACTTTATATTCTAAAGATAAATTATTTAAATAATTTTTCCAAATAATTTCTTTATCAGATAAAACTACTAAAGCAGCCCCGCTACCTGTTAACCATACTTTTTTTACACCATCAATATTCTCTAGTTCTATTTTAAACTTACCTAACTCAGGATTAAGATCATATATAACTTCTTCAAAACAGTTATATATATTTGAAAGATCTAAACTTCTATCTAATCTATAATCCAAATTTAAGAAGTAATTAAATTTAGTATTTTTTCTTGGTAAAGTCAATACTTTTTTTAAATTCCCATACGCATCTTTTGTAGATATATGAAGATAAGGCTTTACTACATACATATATTCCTCTATTTTTATTAAAGGAATAGGTTCAACTACCTCACCTTTTGATAAACAGATAGCACTACCACCATAAAAGAAGAAATTTACATCACTCCCTAAATTTTCTCCTATAGATAATAACTCTTCAAAATTTAAAGGATTACCTTCTAATCTATTTAATAGAAGCAAAAAATTAGCAGCGTTAGAAGAACCTCCTCCTAGCCCTGCGCCTGAAGGTATATTCTTCTCTAAAATTATTGAATACTTATTTTTTATATTGGTATATTCTCTAAATAGTTCTAATGCTTTATATACAATATTTGTTTTATCATCTGGGATTTTACTTGTTGGGTCTTCTGTTTTATTAATTACCTTTAAACTGTCTCTTTTATCCTTTGATATTACTATTTTATCTTTTATATCTATGGTATTCATAATTGTTCTTACTTCATGATAACCATCTTCTCTTTTGTATAAAACCTCAAAGAATAAATTTATTTTAGCGTAACTGAAGCCTTCTATTTTATTCATATTTTATTATCCCTAGTTAGAACCAAAATAAAAAGAAAAACCTATATATGGGACTATAATAATCTCTTTAAACTCTATTGGTTCTGATAAATATATAAAATCCTTATCTCTATTATAAAAATAACCCCAATTGTAAATAAAACCTCCAGAAGCAAGAAAATATATTCCAAAAATCTTAAATCTTTGAGTCAATCCAACTCCTAAGCCAAAATTTCGATAATTATACAATTTTTGTATTTCACTATAATTACCTTCATCAACATATAAACTATCATAATATTCTGTGGTCAATTTCTTTTCAAAAAGCTTATTAAACGAAGTATATATTGTATATTCCACAAATAAGTTATTAACTATTTTTCTATCATAAGATAACTTAGCCACAAAGTTGATATTTGTATTTAAATCAAAATTAAAATTACTACCTATGTAAAAAAATCCATCCTTTAAATTCTTGCCTAAGAGCATTCCATATATAGCAAATCCAGGAGAATAAGTTTTGCTAGCATAACTTTTATTGGTAAAATAACCAAATAAAGTACCATTGTTCTCTTCTGAAAATACTTTATTAATCAAAATAGTATTCAAAATAAATACAATCAAAAAAAATTTTACTCTCTTCATCTTAAAAATATCAACCCTATTCTAAAAGTTTGAAATCCTTTATAATTGTAGTCTTCTTCTTTATATATAGTGCTGACTATATCATAATTAAACATAAAATTTCGTGTTATTTTTATATTATAACTTACAACAAACCCTGCATAGTAATGATATGTATCCTCTTTTCTATATACAAATATATCACCTGTTTTATATAATTTAATTCCTGAAACCAATCCCAAATATAAATTATTAGAAAAACGCTTTTTATAAGATAAAGTTAGATTAAAGTAAGTAGGTAAACTATCGCCTTCTATTTTGGAAAAATAAAATCCTGAAATATCAAAGTAAAAACTATTTCTTATAATTCTATAAATAATACCATTATCCAATTTTGTACTTAATCCTATCCCATATCCTTCTTTATAATTAGAATAATCTGTCTTATAATTGCTCTCTTTAGCTATTAATATAAAATAACCTACAAATACATATATCAACATAAAAAAACTAAGTCTTTTCATATACAATATTTTCTAATTTTCCTAAATATTCAAATAAATCTTTTATTAATTTTAAAGTAGCCAATCTATTTATTTTTAATTTTTCATCATTAACCATAACCATTACATTATTAAAATAATCCTCAAGGGGCTGGCTAAACAATAATAAACTCTCTATAGTCCCTTTTATATCTTTATTATTTATCTTATTTGCTATATCCCTTTCTATTGTCTTATAAACTTCATAAAGTTTTTTCTCTTTCTCTTCTTTTAATAGATTTAAATCAAAACTTAAACTATTAAGATCCAATTTTGACTTCTCTAAAATATTTTTTAATCTCTTATATGAATAAATTAATTTTTCAAACTCCTTCTTTGATTTAAAATCCTTCAATAAATCAATAATTTTCATAGATAAAATAGGTTCATCGAAAAATTTGTCCTTTATCACATCAATTAGATCATAACTATAACCTTTTTCCTGTAGATAGCTATCTAATCTAATAGCAAAAAATTCCCTTATTTTATCTTTCATCTCTTCAAGAGTTAATTCTTTTTTCTTATGAATTAATTTAAAACCTTTTTCCATATAATGTTGTATTGAAATTTCAAATATTTTATTTAAAGATATATCTAATTCTTTTTCTATTATATATCTTATAATTCCTAAACTATGACGTCTTAATGAATAAGGATCTTTACTTCCAGAAGGTAATTTATTTATTATAAAAAATCCTACTATTGTATCTATTTTATCAAAAAAACCAACAATTAATCCCTCTTTAGTCGTTGGTAAAATATCTCCAGAATATCTAGGGAAATAATGTTCTTCAATTGCATAGGCCACGTTCTTTTTCTCACCTTGTTTTAAAGCATAAATTTTCCCCATATAACCCTGTAAATCTGTAAACTCTTTTTCAGATACCATATTGGTAACCAAATCATTTTTATATAGATCAAAAACTCTTATTATATTCTCCTTTTCATCTTCAGTTAAATAGGAATCTAATAAATATAAATTTTTTTGATATAGCTCCTTAGTTCTCTCTACTTTTTCATACATAGAACCTAATGTTTTTTCAAATAATACACCTTTTAACTTTTCTTTTAAAGAAATAAGTGGAACTTTTAGATCTTCATTATAAAAAAACAAAGCATCATTTAATCTAGCTTTTATTACTTTTTCTGTACCTTTTTTTACATTATTAACGTATTTTTCATTTAAATCATAAACAAAGATATAATATCCCAATAATTTATTATCATCTTTAGAAAATAAGGTAAAATATTTCTGATTTATAGCTATAGAATTTGTTAAAACTTGATCTGGTAATTCTAAAAATTTATCATCTATTTTATTATAGTCAACATTCGCATATTCTGTTAAAAAAACATTCTCCCATATTAAATCACTTGGAGAATAATAACTATTAAATTTATCTGCTATTTTTTCTATAGAATCTTTTATCTTTGTAAATCTTCTATTGTGATCTACAATCACATTATTTTGTTCTAGAATTTTTTCAAAATTCTCTGCCCTATCTATTAAAATCTTTTTATTACCTAAAAACCTAACACTATATGAATATTTATCACTTACCACAATATCTTCAAAATTAATATGAATCAATTCTTCTCCAAATAAAGCCAATATCCATCTTATGGGTCTAACAAAACTTATCTTCTTTGTTGTCCATCTCATTGTTTTAGGGAATATAAGTCTTTCTTTTATAAAAGATGAAAAAGTTTTTGAAACAACATCTTTAATATCATCTTGTGACAGGATTTTTTTAGCCACTATATATATACCTTTATTAGTTTCTTTTTCTGATAAATCTTCTAATGTTAAAGAATTCTTTTTTAAAAAACTTTCTAGTGCTTTTGTAGGATTACCCTTATTATCAAAAGCTATATTTTTGGGAGGACCCTGTATTTCTACCTCTAATTGCTTTTGTTTTTCATTTACCCTTTCAGCTATAAAAACCAATCTCCTAGGTGTTGCATAGAAAATAGCCTCTTTATAGTCGATTCTATTATTATCCAAATATTCTATAAAATCTTTTTTAAATTTTTCTTTATTAGATTCTAAAAATCTTGCAGGTATTTCTTCAACACCTACCTCTATTAAAAGTCTTTTCATCTTTTTATATCTCCTTTTTTTTAAAACCAAAAAATAAGTCCTAGATTTAAATAATTCAACGTATATATCAGGTAAAAATTTTTCTTTTCGGGTAAATCTTTCTCAAACTTTCTTAAATTTTCATCTATAGAAAATATATAATTAAATTCTAATGATAATCCTGCCCCTATAATTATACTAAAATTTTCATATCC
>JAMORN010000197.1 GCA_027063545.1 bacterium
AGAACCTTCAACAACAGGAGCTTCAAGTTGTATTGTAGTTGGAAGACCAATAATTTCTATTTTAAATATATTTTTATCGTTAATCATTGTTGTGTCATAAATCGATGAATCTCTGTATTCAGGTTCAATTTTACTACTTATAAAAGGTTTTTGGGTAGGATCTGGTATGATTAAATATTTATTATCATATATATTATCTAAGATTATATTATCATTCAAATCTGATATTTCAAGTAAATATGCATAAGAATAGTTTGAATTAGTAGGAAAATATACCTTTTCATTATTAATATTATATCTAAAAACTCTGATTTTCAAAAAAGCTAAATCATCATAATTATAAAGATTTAATCTATAAACATTGTACCACATATACTGAAAACATACATCACTTGTTGTAAGTTCTGAAGAAATAGGTTTTATAAGTTTCAATGTATATGTACTATCAGAAGACTCAGGAATACTTCCAAATTCTTCGCCATCTAAGGTTTTATAATATACTGCAATAATAGAGGAGGAACTAACCCCAAGTTCGTCATCAAGAACTATAAATCCTTTGTTAACATCTATTGTATAATATTCTGAAGGGATCAGATAAAAGTCATCTCTATATTCAAAGTTTTCATCATATTTAGGAAATCTTGAGTATTGGGCTTTTATTTTTATAAATCCTTCTCTTTCACTTATTCCAGAGATAAATAATTTAAAACTATTAGGGTCTATTTGTTTATTTTCAGGTATAGGTATTTGATGTCTAAAGCTATTGGAATATAATGTATCTAAAAAGAAAAATATATACTTTTCATAGTTTCCAGTTTCTATTATTGTTGAACTAGAATCAGCTGTATAGACTTTTTCTATTGCAGAACCTTTATCACTCCCCCAGAACATAACATTTTTTAAATATCCAAATTTTGTAGCAAGCCTTATTCCCCACAGATTATTAAATCCTCCTAGATTTATAAGTTCAAGATTAGGAATGTTTATATTTAAATGGTTACTAAGTCTTATCTCTTGGATAATATCATCTTCTAATTGACTACTATCAATAGAACCATAAATTATATCAAAATAAACATTGTCTCCAATATTTGATAGATCTTGAGTTTTAACACTGGTTTTTACCCTTAATTTTGTTCCTATTTTTATATTTGCCTCAAAGTTAAAGTTTGGTTCAAATTTAGGTTCTCCAGTAGTTGATGATCCAGTCTCCTGACTTTCTAAGTTGCTATAGTAGGTCTGAGTATAACCAGCAAGAAGGGAAGCATTAAGTTTTAATCCAAATTCTCCACCACCAGGACCAAATATAGTATTTCCCATTTGATTGATTTTTCCAAACTTTAAGTGGATTCCATATTTGTTTATTTTTCTATATTTATATTTATATCCTTTTTGAGACATTGATTTAATGAGGTATTCTCTTTGATATTGGTATAAGTCGTTTAAATAGTCGTAGAGTTCTGTGTAAGGATATATAAAAATAGGAATAGTATCTTTTTGATATATGAAAACTTTAGAGATACTTACTTGTCTATTTTCAAAGTCAATATTTACAATGGTTTTTATTCTATGGGATTTTCTAGGTTCAAGTATATTATATTTAACAGGATAAAATTCTTCTATAGGATTGTAAGTTGTATAAATAGTAGAATATACTACTCTTACAAGGCTTATTAATAAACAAAAAAATAGCAGTGATTTTTTTATCATAATAAACAAAAATAGT
This sequence comes from bacterium, assembly GCA_027063545.1. Classification (GTDB taxonomy): domain Bacteria; phylum JAMORN01; class JAMORN01; order JAMORN01; family JAMORN01; genus JAMORN01. The sequence goes on from JAMORN010000197.1 coordinate 1,727, forward strand.
TTTTAAGAAAAGAAAAATAAAGATATATAAGAACTTAATTGCTTTTTTTAGAAGATTGAAAAAAGTGAAGAAGAGCCTTTAATTTTAGAATAGAATTTTACATTTATAATAAAATTTTTTATTAATATAGATGGTTTAAACATAACCCTGACACTATCAGAAGCAATAGTATCACTAACGGTTTTTGAAAGAGGTAAAGGAGCAAAAGAAGAATCATTAGAGTTAGTATCAGGAAGTACAGGAATATTACCTTCAAAATCAACAAGTTTTGTGGTTATTAGTATTGAATAATTAGAGTCAGGATTGTCTATAAAATATTCTATAATAGGAATGTTGGCATAAAAAATATTTTTATTTTTTTCACATCTCCCCCAAAATATATTATTTATATAAAGTAATACCTCTTGAGTTGATGAAAAATTTTGTTTATTTACTCCTATTAGTTTTATATATGGATCAGCAACTATAGCGATATTTGAATCTCCTAATATATCAAAAGAAATGTTGTTAGGGTATGGATAAAGTATTTCAAATTTAGAAGAATTTTCTAATGAGATTGAATCGTTAAAAAACTCAGTATAAACAAGAGAATCAATAGCATTTTTTACTACAATATATATTATAGAAGTTTTTAGCATTTTAAACAAAAATCCTTTTTTGGAAATAGAGATTGAATCAATAATTAAAGAATCCTGAGGTAAAATTTTACCTTTACCTATGTTTATTGTTAGTGAAGAGTCATTCCATCTAGATTGCCTTTGAAAATAATATCTTGGTTGATTAACTTTTGCTTCACCTTTTAAACATATCATTACTTCAAAATCCAAAGAATAAGAATGGGATATATTTTTTAAAATATATCTTATACTATCAACTATACTTGCAGTATCAACCTCATCTCTTGGTTCATTTTCTATAGCTATTTCAACATATCCTTCATATACTCCTGTTGTAGGAACATACATATTTATTTCTTTTGTTTCTGTTTCTATATAAGTAGAGCAACTATAGAAAAAGATTAAAATTGAAAGAATAAATATCATTGTTTTGATTCTTAACATTTTTTCTCTACCGTTTTTATTTTTAGATTTAAAAATTTATAAATATCTCTATATAAGGTATAAAATAAAATTTATATACTTTTCCTACATCAATATAAAAATCCGAAAAGATTCCGCCAAATAATAAATTAAAATGGAAGAAATTTATATAATAAAAATTTTCTAAGGAGGCCTTTATTCCATCTATATATTCTAGATCTAATCCTAAATAAGGCTGAATATTTAATTTTTTTATAGATATATCTTTATATATTCCATTTGAAAATTTTAAGCCTATATTATTAGTGGTATCAGAAATTAGATATAACATAGATATTGAAGATGAAATATTTATAGATTCTAAGTTTTTAATATAAAAGTAAAAAATTTCATTATAATTTAAAGAACCTTGTAAGTTTAAAATTTTTATACCTTTATCCTCTAACTTTTCATTTATATTATGTACTAATGAATCATCCACAGATATATAAAACAGATGATAACCAAATCCTTGATTTTTTTTTAAAGAATATATTAAACTATAACTACCAATATTTATATAATCTGTTGTATTTAAATAAATAAAAAGAGGCGAGGTTTTAAACTTTAAAGAAGATGTTTTAAATTTTTTATTTAGAGTAATGTGGGAGATCCCAATTTCTAAAGAATTTTTAGATATAAAGTCGTAATAAAAACATAAAACTAATTTTGGTTTTAAAATAGTTACAAATAAAAAAGCAAAAAAAATATAATTTATCCACTTATATTTTAAGTTTCTCATTATATTTTATTCTTTTTACTTTAAAATAAATTTTTATTTTTCTATAAACAATAGTATTAAATTTATTGTTAAGGGAAAGTATTATGCTAAATCTAAAAGACTTAAGAATAGGACAGGGATTTGATGTTCATAGATTCAAAGAAGGTCGAGATATGTATATTTGTGGAGTAAAAATAGACTATAAACTAGGACTTGATGGCCATTCTGATGCAGATGTTGGAATTCACGCTATAATGGATGCTATATTAGGAGCAGCTGGACTTAGAGATATAGGTTATTATTTTCCTGATACTGATGAGAAATATAAAGGAATAGATTCAAAAAAACTTTTATCAAATGTTTTAAATTTAATAGAGAAAGATGGATGGAAGATTTTAAATATAGATATTACAATTATAGCTCAAAAACCTAAACTTTCTCCCTATATAGAAAAAATGAAAATAGTTTTAAGTGATATTTTAAAATTAGATAGGGATAGAATTTCAATTAAAGCAACAACAACTGAAAAGTTAGGTTTCACAGGAAGAGAAGAGGGTATTGCAGCATTAGCTGTGGTGTTATTATATAAATAGAGTAATGCTTTTTATGGAAGAGGTTTTTTATATAGGATTGAGTTTTTTTAAAAATATTGGGGTTATTAATTTTCATAAAATTTTAAATGAATTTAGAGATTTAAAAACATTTTTTTCTTTAGATTATGAGGATATAGAATATTTAGGATTTATAGATAGAGGAGATTGGGAGAGAAAAAATAATTATTTAGAACAAGCAGAAGTTATTCTTAATCAATCAAAAAAAGATGATATAAAAATTTTATTGTATAAAGACGATTTATATCCAGAAATTTTAAAATCCATTTATGATCCACCTCCGTTTTTATTCTATAAAGGAGATATTAATTTACTAAATAATGAAAAATTGATTGCAGTAGTAGGTACAAGAAAGCCTACGTTTTACGGTGAAAAGGTTACTTCTTTTTTAGTGAAGCAAATGGTTGAAAATAATATCGTTATTGTATCGGGATTGGCATTAGGAATAGATAGTATTGCTCATAAAAAAGCAATAGAAAATAAAGGGAAAACTATTGCTGTGTTAGGCTCAGGTGTTGGGGTAGTCTATCCATCTTCAAATAAAAAATTATATGAGGATATTTTAAAAAATAAAGGGCTTATAATTTCAGAGTTTTTACCTTATCAAAAACCAATACCTGCAAATTTTCCAAGAAGAAATAGAATTATTTCAGGTATTTCTAAAGGAGTAGTTTTGGTAGAATCAAAAGAAAAAGGTGGAGGAATGATAACAGTAAATTATGCTTTAGAACAGGGAAGAGAAGTCTTTGTAGTACCAGGTAGTATTTTTTCAGAGTATTCTAAAGGCCCGAATATTTTAATTTCCATGGGAGCAATCCCTATAGTTGATGGAGTTAATGATATTTTAAGAGAGTTTAATTGGGATAAAAATGAATTATTTAAACAAGAGGATAAAAAAATAGATTTAACAGATGAAGAAAAAATTAT
>JAMORN010000198.1 GCA_027063545.1 bacterium
AGTTTTAAAAGGAGTAATGATGAACAACTTCTTAGAATTTTATCAACATATACCGGAGAAACTCTCTCCAATTCTACTTGATTTAGGTTTTATTCAGATACGCTATTATGGACTTATGTATATAGTTGCCTTTCTAATAACTTTATATCTTGTAAAAAAACAAATAAAAGATAAAAAACTTGATTATATAAAAATAGAAGATATAGATGATATATTTTTTATATCATTTTTATTTGCTATAATAGGAGGAAGATTTGGATATGTTCTTTTTTACAACTTAGGTTACTATATTCAACATCCTATAGAAATAATCTCTCCTTTTTCTATATATAACGGACATATTAAATTTCATGGAATTGCGGGGATGTCTTACCATGGGGGACTTTTAGGCGTTATTTTAGGATTATATTATTCTGCAAGAAAAAAGAAAATAAATTTCTGGAAAATAACAGATCTAATAGCTCCAAGTTTTCCTTTAGGTTATACTTTTGGAAGAATAGCTAATTTTATAAATAATGAGTTATATGGAAGAGTAACTACTTCTCCTATAGGGATGTATTTTAAAACGGATCCTACTCATTCATTAAGACATCCTTCACAACTTTATGAAGCATTTTTTGAAGGAATTGTATTATTTGTTATTCTATGGAAGCTTAAAGACAAAAAACTTCCTGTTGGGTTTTTATCTGGGGCTTATGTATTTGGATACGGACTTTTTAGATTTTTTATTGAATTTTTTAGAGAACCTGACCCTCAAGTTGGATTTATATTAAAATACTTTACAATGGGACAAATTTTATGTAGTGTGATGATGATATCTGGAATTATTATTATGTATCTTTCAAAAAAACAATTTTTTAATAAAACTTAATCTAAATTGATTATTTCAATAGAATTAGTTATTTTAAAATAATATAAACAGGTAAGTTAAAACAATAAAAAAGAAAGGAGTAAAAATGGGAGTTTTTTCTACTAGTTTAAGGACACATACATGTGGAGAGTTAAGAGCAAAAAATGAAGGTGAAAGAGTAACATTAACAGGTTGGGTACATTCTCATAGAGATCATGGGGGGGTAATTTTTATAGATTTAAGAGATAGGTTTGGTATTACTCAAATAGTTTTTGAACCTGCACATAATCAAGAGCTTCATAAAGAAGCAGAAAAAATAAGAAGAGAATGGGTTATACAAGTTGAAGGTGTTGTAAGAAAAAGAACTCCTGGGATGGAAAATCCTAAAATCCCAACCGGAGAAATAGAAATATTAGCTGATAAATTGACAATATTAAATAAAAGTAAAACTCCTCCTTTTGAAATAGAAGATAGAGAAAAATTAACAGAGGAAACTAGATTTAGATATAGATATTTAGACTTAAGAAGACCTTCTATGTTCAAGAAGCTTTATTTTCGCCATAAAGCTGCTCAAGTTGTTAGAAACTTTCTTTCAGAAAATGGATTTGTCGAAGTTGAAACTCCTATGCTTGTAAAATCAACACCTGAAGGTGCAAGAGACTTTATTGTACCATCAAGACTTCATCCAGGAAAATTTTACGCGTTACCTCAATCACCTCAATTATACAAACAAATATTAATGGTTGCTGGTATTGATAGATACTTCCAGCTTGCCAGATGTTTAAGAGATGAAGACTTAAGGGCTGATAGACAACCTGAACATACTCAAATAGATTTTGAAATGAGTTATGTAGAGGAAAAAGACATACATAATTTAGTAGAAAATTTAATGAAAAAACTTTTTAAAGAACTACTAGGTATAGATCTTGAAACACCTTTCCCTAGACTTACGTATAAAGATGCTATGTTATACTATGGATCTGATAAACCTGACTTAAGATTTGATTTAAAAATTGTTGATGTAACAGATATTGTTAAAGATAGTGAGTTTAGTGTTTTTAAATCTGTTGTAGAAAAAGGTGGTGTTGTTAGATGTATTGCTCCTAAAGGAGAATTTTCTAGAAAAGATCTTGATGATTATATCGCTTTTGCCCAAAAAAATGGTGCTAAAGGAATGGCTTGGATGCGATATACAGAAAAAGGCTTAGAATCAAATATAGTAAAATACTTTCCTGAAGAGATTCAACAAAAATTAATAGAGAGGGTAAAGCCAGAAGTTGGAAGTGTTTTAATGTTTATAGCTGATAAAGAAAAATTAACGGCTGAAGTAATAGGGAAACTAAGGCTTAAAGTAGCCGAGGATAAAGGATATATCCCTGATGATCCTAATTTGTTTAAATTTGTATGGATTGTAGACTTTCCATTATTTGAATGGGATGAAGAGAAAAGAAAATGGGAGCCAGCACATCACATGTTTACAATGCCTAAAAAGGAATTTATTGGTAAATTAAAAGATGACCCTGGTAGTGTTATTTGTTCCCAGTTTGATTTAGTTTTAAATGGAGTAGAATTAGGTTCTGGGTCTATCCGTATAAATGATCCTAAAATACAGGAAGAGGTAATGGAAGTTGTTGGATTCCCTAAAGAAGTGGCTTATGAAAGATTCGGATTCTTATTAAAAGCTTTTGAATATGGAGCTCCTCCTCATGGAGGTATGGGACTAGGATTTGATAGATTAGTTGCTTTAATGCAAGGAGAAAATGATATTAGAGAAGTTATTGCATTTCCTAAAACATCTTCTGGTGTTAGCTTGATTGATGATTCTCCTTCTGAAGTTACTACAGAGCAGCTAGAAGAGCTACATATAAAGATAGTGAAACCTAAATAGTGAGGTATTAAAATGAAATTAAAAGGCTTTACCCTCATGGAACTTATGATTACCCTTGTTGTATTATCAATACTTGCGACATTAGCTTTTATTAATTTTACTTCTTATTTAGCAAGTAAAAAGTTGGAAACTATGGCTTTTAGGATATATAAATATCTTAACTATTATAAAATTGAAGCTTATAAAAAAGAAGCTTCTTATATTATTAAAATCTCAAGTAATGGACAATATATGGTGGTGTATGATGATAGAAACAAAAATAATGTGGTAGAGACCGCTGATGACCCTGTTATTGATACATTTTTTGTTTATAAAACAGAAGATATAGGAGGTACAGGAGTATATCTAGAAGCCTCCTCTAATTTGATTAATAATGGTATTGTTTTTAATGCTGATAACTTAGGTTTCCCTCCTGCAAATAGTGGATCTATGTATATAAAACATAAAAGACTTGGGGATACCAAATATTATAAGATTACAATTCCAGGAGGACTAAATAAAATAAACTTCTACAGATTTGATTCTCCAAGTGATAGTATTTTATTGAATTAAAATTTATAAAAATTTATATTATTTGTTATTTTTTATTATTTTTATTATTTCGTTATAAGATATACTAGGGTTTTTTATAATCTGTTTTCTTATTATAAGTAATTTTTTAACTATATATTCTGGAATATAATGTTCTATATCACAAGCTATTTTTTCCGCAATATCTTCTTCTAGTAAGAAAAAATTGTAAAATATATCTTTTAATAATTTATGTTTTAAATACAACTTCTTTGCTAATTTATTTCCTTTAGATGTTAATGTTACTTGTTTGTAAGGTTTATAATTTATCAATCCTAACTTTGATAAAGTTTGAAGAGCGTTATTAACAGAAGACATTTTTACATTCATCTTTTCAGAAATATCCTTTATTTTTACACCATCCGACTTATTTTCTTCTTGTATTATTTTGATTGTTTCTAAATAATCTTCCATTGAAGAAGTATATTCCCTTTCTCTATTCATTTTTGATCTTGCCATTTTCTTTTTCTCCTTTATTATCCATTACAATGATCCTATTTATTAAAGTATTTATACTCTGTATATATCCATCAATATATTCTTTATTAGCTAAACTATTTAAAGTTATTCTATGAGCCACTAAAAAATATTTTAAATCTTTATTAAAAATTTTATCTAAGTTCTTTTCAATACTATCAATCTCTATAAGCAAATCCCTTGTATCTTCCTTTCTTCTTATTTTTTCTTTTAAAATAAAAAGTTTTTCTCGTAATTTAAATAATTCTTTCAGCTCATTTTTATATTGAAATAAATTTAAATCTATCTCGTTTATATTAAATTGAAGTAATTTATTATAATCTTTTAGAATAAAAGCTTCATAAATCTTTTTTGTTAATGCGTTAGGTAATTTATTTTTAAGAGTATTTTTATAATTTAATGGCTTTACACGCCAACTATATTCATCATCAAAAAAGGTATTAAAAACATAAGTGTTATATTCCTCTAATGTAGAAAAATCTTCATATACCAAGTCAACAATAAGTTCTGGTTCTATTAGATGTAAATAACCTTTCTTTTCATCAAAACTTCCATAAAAAAATGGATCATCTTTAGATTTTAAAATAAAAGCATTTTCAACATATGGACCCGTTTCTAAAAAATTTGATGGACTAAATAGAGATATTATTTTCTTATTTAAAGCCGCTGCTATATGCATTATAAATGTATCACCGGTTATAACAACTTTGGCTAAAGAAACTAAGTCAATAATATCTCCTTTATTAGTTTTTCCAACCATAGAAATAATATTATAAGAATCTCCTTCTAAGTTTAAATATATCTCTTCCTCTATTCTTTTTTCATTTTCTGTAGCAGTAAAAACAATTTTCTCTATCTTTAATAAATCTATCAATTTAGCCCAATTATATGGTGGATACCTTTTACTCTCCCATGCAGCTGAAATATGCATTAATACGAAATTCTCTCCAACCTCTTTTTTTAATCTATCTCTGTTTTCTTTATTAATAGAGAGAAACATAGGGGTGAGATTATTTATATTATCATTATAAATCCTATTGTATATATCAATCACATGATAATTATTCAAACTTCTATCAAAAGGTATTGAGTAAAGATATTGAGTATTAATATCCTTTATCTTAAAAATTCCATCATAATCTAGGAATTTTCCCCTTATTTTTGAAGTTTCATAATTAGATGCTAAAATGGATATCACAGAACTTTCATTACCTTG
>JAMORN010000199.1 GCA_027063545.1 bacterium
CTATATGCCATCTACCCCGTCAATACCAATTTCGCCCCCTTAAAGATCTTAACCCCAACTCCACTCTCTATTATAAATAAATATAAAGTTTTTCTTTAAAAAGTCAATAGATCATATCTCAAGAATATACAAAATCTTATTTAATACTTCATTTATATTTATATTTTTTAAACAAGCAAAGTCATATTTGCATTTTTTAACATAACCATCTACTCTACAACCCCTACATGCTATATCTTTTTCTATTATATCACTTTTTTCTGATAAAGGAAAGAATCCAAAATCTGATTTGGTAGGACCATATATTACAATTGTAGGAGTATTATATAAACTAGCTATATGTACAGCACTTGTATCACCGGATAATAATAATCTTGCTTTCTTTATTATGTATATATATTCTAAAATTGTTGTTTCCCCTATTAAATTCTTTACTCTATTTCTATATTTTTTATTGTCTTTAAAAAAATCTTCTACTTCATTTTTTAAAACATCCTTTTGTCCAGTAAAATAGATATTTAAATAGGGAATATTTTCTAATAATTTTATTGACAACTTTAAATAATTTTCTATACTCCATTGTTTAGTCAATATATTAGCATCCACATTAAAAACAATATAATCATTTTCTAAAGAAAGTTTTAAGCTTGAAAAATCAAACCATTCATATTTTAAATCGTTTATAGTAAACTTTTCATCAATCATTAAAAAATATTTCTCTATTTCATGAACGCCTTGTCTATATTCATAATCAATACACTTAGTATAAAAAAGTTTTGCTAATTTATCATAACAAAAGCCATATCTCTCGCTTATATTTAAAAGATAGGCTAATATGGCGACTCTTATATGTTTTTGCAGTAAAAAAGCTTTATCTATTTTTACTTTTTCTATAACATTTTCTATATTCTTTTTTAATGCTAAATAATTTAATACTATATTATCTTGTTTTTTTAGTGCTATAGGGGAGATATCTAATTTTATATATTTTAACAACTCTATATATTCCTCTCTAAACACAAAAAACAGATTATTAGGTTTATATTTTTCTAATATTTTTTTTAAAAAAGGTAAGGATAATATCAAATCCCCAAGAAATGCTGTTTGAAATACTATAATATTCATATTATCCTCTTTAGTATATATAAAACTTCTATATGAAAAGTTCTTGGAAACATATCAAAAATTAAAACTTTTTCTATTTTATAATTCTGTAGATAATTTATATCTCTATAGGATGTCATAGGATCACAGGATATATATATAATATAATCTAAAGGATATCTATCTAAATATTTTATATCTTTTCCAACACCCTCCCTTGGCGGATCTAATACTAAAATATTTCCTTTAGATTGTTTAAAACTTAATTGTTTTATATAATCCCTAAAATCTTTTTGTATAATCTTTGCGTTATTTATATTATTTTCTTTTATATTTTTTTCTGCTAAAAATATATTTGATGGATTCTGTTCTATCCCAATTACTTCTTCAAAAAGTTCACTTAAAATAATTCCTATTGTCAGACTTCCACTATACCCATCAATTAATAATTTTTTATACTCTATATTATCTTTAACAAAATTATAAATAAATGAAAACATTTTTTCACCTATATAATAATTAGTTTGAAAAAAATCATTTGATGTAAGAAAAAATTTTTTATTTAAAAATTCTGTTTTTATAGTAGATTTCTTTTCATCTATAGGTTTCGAATTAAAATAAAATACTAAATTAAAATCGTTATAAAATTCCATATATTTATCTTCTGACACACCTTTCTCTGAAGCATAATTTCTAATAATATGGTCAAATATTATATTATATTGGGTTTTTATAATCTTTTTTATATAATCCTTATGCTTCTTCTCTCCTATAAGATTGACTAATAGCTTTTTTCCATCATGAGAGGTCCTTATTACCACTCTATCTAAATGTGGTATATTTAAGCTTTCTATTATATTTTTGGTATAATTAATAGTATTTATAAGTAATGGACATTTATCTATATTAATTACCCTATTGGAAGAAGCCATATAAAATCCTAATTTTAGTCTGGAACTTCTATAATCAGCATGAAATGTTGCCTTATTTCTATAGTTAAACTCTATGGAAGGAATAACATTATTAACTTCTCTTTTTATTATATTCTCTACTATTAATTTTTTATATTCCAACTCTTTCTCATACGGTATATGCAAAAAATGGCATCCACCACACTTTGTAAAAAAACTACAATTAGGTTCTATTCTTTCTTCAGATTTCTTAATAAATTTTTTTATCTGACCAATATCATATCTTTTTTTACTTTTGGTTATTTCAACTATAACTTCATCACCTACTGCTGTATAAGGAACAAAAACTATTTTAGCTTCTTGATCATATCCTAAACCCATTCCTCTATTTACGATTTTCTCAATCCATACTCTTTTTTCCATATTTTTTAAATCCTTTTTATTTTTTTGTTTTTATGAGTATCTATTAAATTTTATTTTTTGTAAAATAAATAAATTTAAATAGGACTACAAAATATGGGACGTTTTAAAGATGACTTAATGTTTATGGTTTTAACTGAAATCTTTTCCCGTCAATCCCATTGTCAAAGAATTAAAGTTGCTGCTCTTATTGTAAAAGACGGAAGAATACTCTCTGTAGGATATAATGGAACTCCAAAGGGTTTAATAAATTGTGATGAAGTATTCTCAGAAGAAGATATCCAAAAAGAAGATTTTAAAACTCGTCATCATGAATGGAGTGATATTCACGAGCTTCATGCTGAACAAAATGCTATAAGCTGGGCAGCAAAAATAGGTATATCTCTAGAAGGAGCCACAATATATGTTAGATATTCTCCTTGCAGACATTGTTCAAAGCTAATAATTGCAAGTGGTATAAAAAGAGTTGTTTTTTTAGAAAAATACGATAGAGATCAAGAAGGTCTTAAACTTATGCAATCTGCTGGTATATCTTTGGATCAAATAGACATAAAAGAGTATGAAAAATTTAAGAAAAAGTTAATTTCTGAAATATTATAAAAAAAATGCTAAAATTTCTAAAAAAATTATCAAAAAATTTTAATTTCTCATTTTTAGGAGATTTAAGAGATATTAATCATTTATCTTTTTGGGTTATTATTTCTACTATAGGAATTGTAAGTTATCTTACTATAGCATTTTTATATTATCAATTAATGAAAATATGTCCTAATATTTATATTTTAAAATTATTGGTTTGGATTATATTTTGGAGTCTAGTTATAATATTCCCTTTATTTTATTTTCTTTCCAAATTTTATTACAACAAATTGATAAAATACTCTTTAATCTTTAGTGCAATATGGCTGGGTTTTTTGTTTTATTTTGGATTAGCACTTCTTTTTTTTAAAATAGTCTCTATATTTATGTTTTTTATATTTCAAAAAAATATAAACTATATCTTTCCTGCTTTTATATTTTCATCTTTAATCACTATTTATGGAGTAATAAATAATAGAAACTATATAAAAATCTCTTATATAACATATCATACCTCAAAAATAAAACAATCTTTAAAAATAGGATTTATTTCAGATATTCATTTATCCTCTCTTACTTCTGATTCTAAAATAGAAAAAACTATAAAAATTTTAAATTCTCATAATTTAGATTTAATTCTAATTGGCGGAGATCTTATTGATTCAAGTATTATTCCTGTAGAAAAAAGAAATCTTATTGAAAAACTAGAAACTTTAAATTCTAAAAATGGTATATATATGACAACAGGCAATCATGAGTTTATATGGCATATTGAAAAAATAAGAAAAAGACTAAAAAATAGTAAAATAACTCTTATTGAAGATGAAAATGTTTTATTTGAAGAATTAAATTTAGCTATAATCTTTAGAAAAGATAAGGCAGCTAAACGTAAAAAAGAAACACGCTTACATATTAAAGAAATTATAAAAAATGTGCCTAATAGTTTTCTAAAAATATTAGTAGAACATCAACCTGTAGAAGTTTTTGAAGAAGTAAAATATATAGACATAGCTTTATATGGTCATACTCATAATGGCCAAATGTGGCCTCTTCATATTCTTGTATCTTTATTTTTTCCTATAAAATATGGGGAATATAAAATAGATAACAAATTAATATATGTATCTGAAGGTTTAGATACTTGGGGACCTCCTTTAAGAGTAGGAGCATCCCCAGAAATTGTTATCTTAGAAATATTACCTATCTATTAAAGTATCTAATTATCCAATGTGATGAGTTGTTCTGGTTTATCTGGGTCAGCTTCTTGAATAAATAATAATTTATTATTTATTAAATTATATTTGAATAGTCTATCTCCTGTAACCTCAGAGTATATATAACCATCTGATAGATAAATATAATCTCTATATTCCCAATCTCCATATTTTATATATAAATATCCTTTTAAGCTCTCGTTTATATATAATTCTATATACTTTTCTCTTATAAAATCATTATCCCCCACAGCATCACCATCTATACCTGTAAATAAATCATTATAATAAGTATAATCACCAACCCAATGGCCATTTATACCTACATTATCTTTAGAAATAAGAACATATTTAAATTTATCAAATATCTGAAGTTTTAGATAATCAAATCCATATAACAAAGCAATATAACCTTTCTTTGCTTTTGCTGCAAATCTTATTGTATCTGTTTCATTAGAATTTATAGGATAATAAACATATTCTCCCCACACAGTATCAACTACAATTGCGTTCCAATACTCATTAAACACATAAATATTATCTAGAATATTATGAGGCATATGAAAATATTTACCTTGAATAAAAGACCACCAATAAGTTGTATCTATTAACATTCCTTTATAATAGGTTCCTCCATCTTGGTAATAGACAATACTTAAATTTATTGTTTGTTTATCTGCATCTATTGAAGTATTATAGCAGGATTTTGTAGAATCTACAATTGAATCGTTTCCTACAAC
>JAMORN010000200.1 GCA_027063545.1 bacterium
GGATGTAGCCATTGTATGAGAATTGAAAAACTACTAGATTTTTATAAAAGAAAAAATAAGAATATTAAACTTATAATAAAAAGATACTCTATACTAATTGATTCTAATCAAATTTTAAATAAATATTTATGTCAAAAATATAATGTTCCATTTAAAAAACATCTAACAGCTCCAATTATATTTACATCAGCAGGATATTTACTAGAAGATGCTACCTATAATTCGCTAGATAGCCTTATAAAAATTAGTAAATATGAAAAGTTTTATATTATTTCTAATAAGAAAAAAATAAAACAAGAGATAATTCTTGATTTTAAGAAGTTTTCATTTTTAACAATAGTTATAGCAGGGTTAATTGATGGTGTAAATCCTTGTGCTTTTGCAACAATTATATTTTTAATAGGTTATTTAATTGGTCTTAATAAAACTAGAAGAGAAATCCTTTATGCAGGTATAAGTTTTACTTTAGGTGTATTTTTAACCTATTTTATAATAGGTATAGGTTTTATAAGTATAGTTAGTATTATATACAAATTTGAAATTGTAAGGGTTCTTCTAAATCTATTTGTAATAGGAATTCTTATATATTTTGCCACATTAAATTTATATGATTTTATTATGATAAAGAAAAAAAGATTTGATAAAGTTAAGTTAGAGTTATCATTTGAAAGTAGTAAAAAGATCCATGAAAATATATCAAAACTTAAGAATGCTAAAATAATATATCTAAATTCATTTTTAATTGGGATTATAATAAGTCTCCTTGAACTTGCTTGTACAGGCCAAGTTTATTTACCAACAATAATATTTACAAAAGAAGTTTATCCAGTGAGAAGTTATTTTTATCTTTTTATTTATAATATTATGTTTATAATTCCTCTTGTTTTAGTATTCAGTTTAACCTATTGGGGAAGTAGTTTAAAAACATTTCAAAAGTTCTTACTAAATAATTCCCATAGGATAAAACTAACACTTGCTATAGTACTTTATATAATAGGCTTTATCTTGATTTATTCAGTTTTTCAATCTATTTTTTAATTCTATGAAGTATAGTGAAATTTATTTAGAGGATAATTATTTAAAAGAGAATTTTTCAGAATATTTAAAAAAGGAAAATTTAGATAGTATCTTAAAACTAAAAAAAGAGAATGCAAAAATACTTGATTATCCATCTATTGAAAGATTCTCAAAGCCAATAGAAGAAATTCCAAACATAAAGACTTCTCTTTTTGATTATAGTTCTTCTAAATCAATAATAATAGGTGATAGAAAAGAGATAAGTTTTGAGGATTATAAAAAAATTATAAATGGTTTAAAAGCACTTATCCCTTGGAGAATTGGGCCTTTTGAATACTTTGGAGTCTTTATAGATAGTGAGTGGAATAGTTTTATAAAGTATAGTATAATAAAAGATTATCTTGATGTAAAAGATAAAATTGTTGGGGATATAGGAACAAATAATGGCTATTTTATGTTTAAATTATTAAATCATAACCCTAGTTTTATAATAGGTTTTGATGTCTTAGATAGGTATTTCTTTTATTATTACTTAAATAAAAAATTCATAAAACTTAACAATATTAAATTTGAACTTATTTCTGTAGATAACATTGATCTATTTGAAAATTTTTTTGATTATCTTTTATTTATGGGAGTATTATATCATAGAAGAAATCCAGTAGATACAGTTGTAAAAATAAATAAAGCATTAAAAAAGGGAGGAAGAGTTTTAGTTGAGTCTATGGTTATAGATGAATATGAGGAGAGTGTTTTTTTATTTCCAGAATCTAGGTTTATGAAAGCAATAAATGTTTGGTTTATCCCATCTAAAAAGGCTTTAATTAATATTTTTGAAAGAAATGGATTTAAGTTAGAGGAGATTATAGGAGTGTTCCCCCACTCAGTAAATGAACAAAGAAATACTCCCTGGGTAAATACCCAATCTTTAAGGGACTTTATTAATCCAAAGGATCCTACAAAAACTATAGAGGGTTATCCTTTACCTAAAAGAATGTATGCTTTATTTAGAAAGAAAAAATAGTAATTTGTTTATTTTTAAAAATTTATATTTATTTTAATTAACACAAAAAAAAGGAGAAGGCTATGAAAAAAAGTTTAATTTTTTTAGGAGTTTTTTTACTAGTTTTTAATTTAAAACTTTATGCTCAAGATTCTTTGGATATAAGTAAAAGAGTTGATTCTACACAAACAGAAAATCAGACTATAAATACTCAATCAGTTAATAAAGTAGAATCATCAAATTCTTTAGATTCCACTTTACAACCTCAAATTAAAAGTGAAACTCAAGGTACTCAAATTTCATCTTCAAAAACAAAAGAGGAACCTAATCTTCAAGATACAACCAAAACAGAAACTAAAGAAACAGAAGAAAGTGCGACATCAACAGTTCAAGCACCACAGAAAGAGGAAGGGAAAAAAGAAGAGAAAAAATCTTCCTCAGAAGGGTCTAATATTACAGCATCTGCTACTTTGGTAACAATTGACGGTAAAACATGGATGAGACTAACTCTAATTCCAGAGATTCCTATTTGGAAGTTTGCTGTGGCATTTGATTTAGATTTATATATAGATGACTCTGGAAATATAAATACTAAAGGTTGGGATTTTTCTTCAACAGATAATGTTTTTAAAACTCTTTTAACAAAGATATATTATGTTCGTTTTGGTCATCCAGGAGAGCCTCTTTATTTTAGAGTAGGTGCTATAGATAATTATACATTAGGATATGGGATAGCAATGGCAGGATATAATAATGTACAACTTTATCCTTCTGTGAAAAAAATAGGTATTGTTACAGAGATTAATAATATAACTGATTATAAATTCTCTATGCAGATATTTTTAAATGATTTTTATGCACTAAAGAACAAATATCCAATATGGGCTTTTAGAGGAGGTTTTGCACCTTTAGGATTTTTAAAGTTACCAATAGTTAGTAGTATAAAGCTCTCTGGTTTTATAGTAAAAGATGAGAATGTATATAAAGGACTTTTAGATTCTGATGGTGATGGTGTTCCAGATTATTTTGATGATATGCCTTATGATCCAAATTGGGCAATAACACCTGTAAAGTTTGATGATTTCTTTTATACTTTAAATAATGTTTTAAAAGAAGAGGGAAAAGACACACTAACAGAAGAAGAGATAGAAAAAGCAAATATTATAACTAATACAGAAAAAATAAAAAGTTTTAATAGTCTAGAAGATGAGTTTGCAATAGTTGGAGGAGATGTAGCACTAAACTTAATAAATAATAAATTAGTAAGGCTTGATTTATACGGACAATATGCAAAAAATTATGATAATGATAATCTACCAAACACACAAGTAGAAGGATGGGGGATTGGAGCACCAGGAATTTTGGCTAAATTTTTAATTTTTCAAGCACAGGTTGAGTATAGACATCTAGAAAATAGATTTATAACAAACTATTTTGATGGACTTTATGAAATAAATAGAGCACAAGTAATGTATGATCCAATAAAGGATACTTCTATTATTATATTAAAACAATATACACTTGATTCTGCTATTTATAATGGTATTTATGGAAGTTTAGGAGCCTCTATTTTGAATATGATTTATTTATATGGAAATTATGAATATATGATAGATGATAAGGATAATACTAATCAAAGAGTTTATTTAAAAGGTTATGTAGATAAAAAACTATTATCAATGATCCCGAAATTATCAGTTCTTGAGGTATTTTATGCTAAATCAAATATTGATATAACAGAAGAAAAGTTTTGGGAGCCAACAATTTATACCCAGTATGGCTATAATATAGGAATTTCTTTAGTTCCAAATACAACATTTATTTATAAAGTACTTTATTATTATGTGCAAACAGGACTTACAAAAACTGATGTTGAAAAGAAAAAACAACTTAGTATAGGTATTCAGACAACATTTTAATTATTAAAAAATGCTATTTTTTAAGAACTATAAAAATTTTTTTATAGGAATTTTAACAGTTGTTTTTTTTCTTATTGGATGTAGTAAAAAGGATGATAAATTTTTGAATGATAAACGTTTTTTTGAATTTTTTATAACATGGGATAGTTTAAGAATAATCTATAATAAAGAGTATGCTAATAGTAAAATTGATACAATTTTAAGAAAAACTGGAATTTCTAAACATGAGTTTAATAGTCTTAAAAAAAGAATAAAAGAAGAACCTATTTTTTTTGCAAGTTTTTATAATAATCTCTCAGAATATTATTTAAAAACAAGGAGAAAAAGATATGATAACAATTCCAGCTATAGATATAAGCCAAAAAAAAGTAGTAAGATTAACCCAAGGAAAGATGGAAAACAAAAAGGAATACTCTATAGATCCAGTAGAACAGGCACTTATCTTCAAAGAGAAAGGCGTTAGAATGATTCATGTAGTAGATTTAGATGGAGCGTTTGAGGGAAGCCTAAAAAATATGGATGTTATTGAAAAGATTGTAGAGGAAACTATGCTACCTATAGAGGTTGGGGGAGGTATAAGAAGTGAGGAGTTGGTTGAAAAACTTCTTGATATAGGAGTAAAAAGAGTGATAATAGGAACCATGGCAATAGAGGAACCAAAAACTACAAAACAGATTTTAAAAAAGTTTGGTGGAGATAGAGTTGTTATAGCAGTTGATGCAGAGGATGGATTTGTTGTTACTCACGGCTGGCAGAAGAAAACAAAGATACTAATTGAGGATGTAATAGAAAACTATAGAAGTTGTGGTTTAAAAACAGTGCTTTATACAGATATTAAACAGGATGGAATGCTAAAAGGTGTTAATTTTGAAGCAGTAGAAAGACTTTTAGATAAAATTTCAGGAAAGGGAGTAAAGATTATTGTTTCAGGAGGGGTAAGTAGTATTGATGATATTTCTAGGATAAAAGCCTTAGAATATAAAGGGATTGAAGGATATATAATAGGAAAGGCTTATTATGAAGG
>JAMORN010000201.1 GCA_027063545.1 bacterium
GTTATGTATTGTGATATTAATAATTTTACTCGTTTTGCTTCTCTTAATACACCTGAATACGTTTTCTATAGGTTAAATAAATTTTATAGTGAAATATTACCTATTATAAGGGTTAATAAAGGAAAGATTGATAAATATATAGGAGATGCTATAATGGTGGTTTGGACGGATGAATTACTTCCTGAAGATCAAGCTTATTATGCTTGTAAATCTGCTGTTGAATTAGTTGAATATATAAATCAAAGAAAAAAAGAGGGAGAGTATATATTTGATGTTAGTATAGGAATAAATACAGGAGAAGTTCTTATAGGAAGTGTTGGAGATTCTGAGTTTATGGATTTTACAATTATAGGAAATCCTGTAAACATAGCAGCAAAACTTGAGCCTATGTGTAAGAAATTTGATGCTTCAATATTGATTACAAAGGATGTTGTAGATTTAGTACATGCTAAGATAGATGCAAAATTTGTTTATCAAGATTTGAATATGGGCGTAGATATATTTATTTTAAATGGTATATTTGATGAGGAAACATGCAGATGGATAACTATAAAAGATTAGGATTGTTTGTAAATGATAGTAATTACAGGTAGTTGTGGATTTATTGGTTTTCATCTTTCTAAATATCTTCTAGAAAAAGGATATTATATTTTAGGAATAGATAATCTTAATAGTTATTATAGTGTTGAATTAAAAGAAGCTAGACTTAAAATTTTAAACAATTACTATAATTTTAAGTTTGTAAAAATAGATTTAGCAAATAGTAGTAAATTTAATAAAATTGTAGAAACCTATTTAAAACAAAATTCTATAAGAGCGTTTATTCATTTAGCAGCTCAACCGGGTGTTCGTTTTTCAATTTCAAATCCAGAGATTTATTTTAAAAATAATATATATGCTTTTTTTAATATATTAGAGTTTTTAAGAAAATATAACAATGTAGAACATTTTATTTTTGCAAGTAGTTCTTCTGTTTATGGATTGAATAGAAAACTTCCTTTTTCAGAAGAAGATAAAACTGATTTTCCAGCAAGTTTTTATGGAGCTACAAAGAAAGTTGATGAGATTATGGCTTTTTCTTATAGTTTGTTATATCAAATACCAACAACAGGATTAAGATTTTTTACAGTTTACGGCCCTTGGGGTAGACCAGATATGGCTTATTTTAAATTTACAGATAAAATAATAAAGGGAGAGGAAATAGAAATATATAATTTTGGAAAACTTCAAAGGGATTTTACTTATATAGATGATATAATAAATACAATTGGTATAATGGTTGAGAAGGGATTTATAAAAAAAGAAAAGGAAAATCCCTTTTTTAATTTGTATAATATAGGTGGGAGTAATCCTGTTGAACTTATGTATTTTATAGAACTTCTTGAAAAGTATATTGGTAAAAAAGCAAATAAGAAATTTGTGGAATTTCAAAAAGGGGATTTGGAAAAAACATGGGCTGATGTAGAAAATCTTGAAAAAGATTATAACTATAAACCTAAAGTTAGTATAGAAGAAGGTTTAAAGAAATTTGTAGAATGGTATAAAGATTTTTATCTTTAAATTAAATATATTATGGCGGATAAAAGATATAATTTTGTCGTAATTGGCTCTGGAATTGCAGGACTCACAGCAGCTATACTTTTGTCAAAAATTGGAAAGGTAGCAGTTATAACAAAAGATGATCCTTTAGAAACAAATACGTTCTATGCTCAGGGGGGGATAGCAGCTGTTTTATCTCCAGATGATAATTTTGAAGAACATATTGAAGATACAATAAATGCAGGATGGGGCCTTTCTGATTTAAATGTTGTAAAAATAGTTGTTGAAAGTGCACCTAAAGTTATAAAATTTTTAGAGGACCAAGGTGTACCATTCAATAAAATTCCTGGAGATGGTCTTGATTTAGGAAGGGAAGCTGGCCATTCTAAAAATAGAATAGTTCACTATTATGATTTAACAGGAGAAGCAATTCAAAAAACATTATTAGAAAGAATTGTTCATAATAAAAATATAGATTTATATTCTTATCATATAGTTATTGATTTTATAAGAGAAGAGGATATAATAAATTTCACTTTCGACAATGATATATATGGAATATATGCCTTAGATGTAAAAAAAGGGAAAATATTAAAATTTTTATCAGATTATACAATCTTAGCTTCCGGTGGGGGAGGAAATATATATACAACTACAACAAATCCATCTGTGGCAACAGGAGATGGGTTTGCTTTATCTTTTTTTAATAGTTTATCTTTGGGAAATATGGAGTTTGTTCAGTTTCATCCAACAGCATTTTATACTGAAGAAGGTAGAAGTTTTTTAATTACAGAAGCAATAAGGGGTAAAGGAGCAATAGTTAGAGATAGTGATGGATATGCATTTTTAAAGGATTATGATCCTAGAGCTGAGCTTGCACCTAGAGATATTGTAGCAAAAGCTATAGATTCCCATTTGAAAAAGAGGGGAGAAAAATATGTTTTCTTAGATGCTACTGTAATAGGTGAGAGAGTAAAGAAAGAATTTCCTAAAGTATACAATTATTGTATATCTAAAGGTATAGATATAACTAAAGATTGGATACCTATAAAACCAGCAGCTCATTATTTTTGTGGAGGTGTAAAGGTAGATATTAATGGTAAAACAGAATATAATAGATTATTTGCAACAGGTGAGGTGGCTTATACAGGACTTCATGGAGCAAATAGATTAGCATCTAACTCATTGCTTGAAGCATTAGTTTTTTCTCATAACATTTTTGATTATATAAAGAATAATTTTATTCCTCTTAAGACAAGTAATAATATAAAAGTAAAAAACTTTATAAGTTATCCATCAATTTTTGATGCTAATATGGAAAAAATATTAATTTCTCATGAAAAAGAGACAATAAAAAATATAATGACAGATTTAGTGGGAATTG
>JAMORN010000202.1 GCA_027063545.1 bacterium
TTCATCTATATCAGGTAATGTTGCATACATTTCTCTAACTCTTAAAAGTACTGTTAATAAATAATCATAAGCACTCATTGGAGAATCTATATATATATTCGGATTTTTCACTATTACCATATATTTAATTCTAGCCTTCTGTTTTTTTAATTCATCTAAATCTTGCTGTTTTGATTTTTTCTCATATGCACTTTTTGCTTTTGCTATTTCATCTTCTAATTTAGCAATCTTTTCCTCAATTCTTTTATATTTTACATATTTATTTAAGTTTATTAAAGTATCGCCCACATTCACATTAGATTTTAATATTGGATAAAAATCCGGCTTTACAAGCATCTCACCAGCAGAGTTATGCAATGTCTTTATTATCTTTCCTGGATCATTTATATTCTCTTTTTCTACAGCATATAAAATAATCTCTGTTCTTTCAAACATTGTCATCCTTCTACCAGCTTGCTTAACATAAACACTTCTGTTTTCTCTCATTTCTTTTCTTATATTAGAATCAACATCTATAGTATATACTTTTGGAGGTTTAACCGTTTCATCCTTGAATTTCCATTTTTCCTTTGTGAAAATAGTAGGTAGAAAACCTCCTTTAGCACCAACTGTTATTCCTAGATCACTAATTATTATTGTTAAATTTAATTTTTCTTCTTTCTTTTTAGGCTTTTTTACCTGTTTTGTCATTGTTTGACTACCACGCTCCTCTGGGAGCGCAATATCTATTATAGTAATTTTAGAAAACGCTGTTATTGAAAGCAAAAACGGGATAAGCACAGTCATCAAGTTCATCATAGGAACTAGATTCATTTCTTCTTCTTTAGGCTTCTTTCTTTCTCTAAAAGCCATAAGCCAACTCCATTTTATTTAAAATTAATATTTATTAAAATATCTATATAATTAACTATTTTTATCTGTTTATTAAAATAAATTAACTAACCTTCTTTTCTATTAAAACTATATTCATCAACTTAGCAGAAACTTCATCCATTTCTTCTAATATCTTCTCTGATTGAGCAGAGAATAAACCATGTAAAAATAATACAGGAACAGCTATTAAAAGACCAAACGCTGTTGTTGCCATAGCTACAGAAATACCTGTAGCTAACGCTTTAGATCTTTGTGCCGCTGGAACATTAGCTACAGCATCGAACGCTAAAATAAGACCTATAATTGTTCCCAAAAGTCCTAAAAGTGTAGCAACGTTAGCCATTGCTGATAATAATGGTAAATTTCTTTGTATTCTTGGTGTTTCTTCTAAAAATACTTCTTCTACTAATTTTTGAATTTCTTCTTCGGATCTATCTCTATTTTCTAATATAGTTATAATTACTCTTGCTAATGGAGTTTTATATTTTTTTGCTAATGCTAATGCTCCATCAAAATCACCTTCTTTCAATTTCTTTACAACCCCGTTAATTAACTTTTTACTACTAAAACCAGCTTTAATATAAAGAACCCAAACTCTTTCAATTATTAAACCTACAGCTACAACTAATGGTATAAAAATTAACCACATGAAAATTCCACCTGCTCCCTTAAATGATGCTGCCATTGTTTTTAAAAATACTCCCATCTTTAACCTCCTCTAAATTAAATTTTTTATTTAGTTTGTTTTTTGTTTATAGTTATACCCTATTATTCTGTTTTTGTTGTATCTGCTGGTTGTGGCTGAGTTTGGGTAGTATCAACTGGTGCTCCTTGATCTTGTTGCTCTCCACCTTCTTCTGCAGTTCCATTCCCGCCTTCAGTATTTGTATTAGATGTTGTATCTAATGTACCTCCTCCTAACTTATATATCTCTTTAACTAATGCATCTATTCTCTTGTCTATTAATTTTATCTTCAATTTTAATTTCTCTATCTTTTCTTTTTCTTCATCAATTCTACGTTTAGCTGTTAATTTCATACTTGTTAATTGTGCTAACTTTTCCTCATAAGGAATATCTAATTTATCGATATTATCTATTTTCTTTATTGCTAACTCATATTCAGGATCATGTTTCTTTTGTACCTTAAATTCAAAGTCAGGTGTTTTTACTCTAGCTAATAACACCTTATCATCTGGATTAATCTCTCTTATCTTATCTTTAGCTTTTTGTACATATTCATTATCTATATATAACTCATATGATCTTAGAACTACTTGTTCTAATAATGGTAAAGCCTTTTCTTCTGCTTCATAAATTTTCTCTTCTAATGCTGCTTTATAGTATTCTTTTTCTTCTTCAGATAATCCTGGTGGAATTGGAGATTCAGCAAGTAATTTACCGGCATCTAAGATAGTCTTTGCTGCCATCCATAACATTTTTGAAAAGTTTAGTTTTGCTTCTTCTATAGCATCATTTGTTATTCTATTCTTAATTCCATACTCAACATTAACCTTAAATCTATCTGCTGCTTTTAAATACATACTATATACAACTTTTAATTTATAATAAACTCTAGCTCCTATTTCCATAGTTTTTCTTTCTGTCTTACTTCTTGCTGTTGGTACAATTTTTTGAGTATCTATAGCAGCAGCATATTCTGCCATTAAATATCCAATTGCATTATTAGCTTTCAATGTCCACTCTTCTACCTTAAATTTAACTGTCTTTACATAGAATTCTGTAGCTTGCTTTAAGTATTTCAACTTTTTCTCATCTTGTTTTTTATTTATTACCTTAAATTCATATTCTCCACCTTTCTTTATAATCTTTGTACCAGATAATGGGATAGAATTCATTCTATTTCTTACTACCTCTCCTTTTAAATAAACTGCCTTTGCAGCATAGTAAGCATCAATACCATACTTCTTAGCATATTTTTTATATACTTCTAATGCTTTATCAAGCCATGTATTAACTTGATCATAGTTTATCTTCTTAGTTTTTAAATAACAATCTACGGCATCCATATAAGCTAGTAATACCTTAGGAGGATCTTTTTGATAATATTTATCTGCAAATTTAGCAAAATAATCTCCTGCTAATTTCCACTTCTTTTGTTTTTTATAGGTAACAGCTACAGAATATACTGCATCTGTTAAGTATTCACTATTAGGATATTTAGATTCAATTAATCTATATACTCTTATAGCATCATCCCACTTTTCAGCCTTTTCATACATTAATCCAGCACTATAAAGTCCCTCAGGAGCTCTCTTATGTTTTGGAAACATTTTATATACCAATTCATATTGTTGTCCAGCTTTATAATACATCTTTAAACTATCATACATTAAAGCCGATGTATAAATGGCTGCAATAGCAGCTGTAGAATCTGGATATTTCTTTGCAACTAATACATATGTTACGGCTGCAGAATCATATAGTTTAGCTACCTTATAATTTTCTGCTGCTCTAAATAAAGCAGGTATAGCATATTTAGACTTAGGATATACTTCTGCTAAATATATGAATGTTTTAGCCGCATCTTTATATCGCTTCATTTGTTCATATGTTACTGCAGCATTATATATACCTATATCAGCTACCTTAGAGTTTGGTGCTTCTTTATGTATTCTCATAAAGTATTCTATTGCCTTTAAAGAATCCCCTTCCTTCTTAAATTGTTCAGCCTGTTTGAAGATAGCAGATCCTAAGAGGGCCAACATATTTTCCTTTTCTTTATTTGAAATGTTAGGAAATTCTTCTAAATATTTTTTGAATATATTTTCAGCTTCCTGATATTTTTTAGCATATAGGTATGCTTGTCCTAAATATCTAAGAGCATCTTTATAAAACTTTGATTTTTTACCTTTTCTCACTATTTGTTGATAAATAACAATTGCACTATCATATCTTTCAGATTTATAGTAAACAGCAGCTAAATTAATAGCTATCGCATCCGCATTTTCTCTATCTGGGAATAACTTAAGATATCTTTTACATGCTGCTATATAGTCTTGAACCGCTGGTGTATTGAATTGTTTTTTAAAGTCTTTTACTTCTTCATCCATTATACCTTGATATGCCAATACAGCATTATAAGCTGCTGTTTCTTTATCAAATTTCAGCTTTTTCAATCTATCCTCTGGAAACTTAGAGGTATCCATAGCTACAATATCATCAAATGTCTTAGCCGCTTCTCTATATCTTCCTACAGCTAAATAACATGCTGCTAAATAAAATCTGTATTCATATATCTTAAATGGATCTTTATCACTAAACCACTTTATATATAATTCGTAGTATTTAATGGCCTTTTTATAGTATTCTTTATTATGTTCTTTATCTGCCTTTGTATGATAATATAAAGGAATTAAAGAAAGAGCTTGTTCTACATACTCCATTGCTCTTATAATTCTTTTAGGATATTGGGTATTCATCTTTGCCCATTCACTATCTTTATTATATTTTTCTACCAATTCAATTCTAGCTTTATTTGCCTTATCATATTTTTGTTGTAAAGTATAAATTTCTACAATATAATTCTGTGCTTTTGGTGCATCTTTGTAATATGGGTATTTCTTTAAAAGATATTTAAAAGCAAATAAGGCATTATCTAGTTTATCATATTCTCTTGCTTTTTCTCCTATCCTAAAGAATAAATAAGCTTCTTGTGATTTTAATCCTGGATAATAAGCATCTATATCCTGTTCACATCTTTTTGCCCCTTTAGGCAACTCTGCGTATATACTAGCTAATTCTTCTATAGACTCTGACTTAAAGTTCGCCTTTTTAAAATACCCTTGATCCACTAAACTAATATATTGAAAAAATTGTTGTATAGCCTCATCTGTCTTACCTAATCTGTTATAACACTTTGCAATCATATATTGAGCAACTCCCCAATTTTCAACTCCAGCTCCTTCCATTGATACCTTTTTAAAATAAGCTAATGCTGAGTCTATTTGATTTTCTTCATAGAAATATCTACCAACTCTTAAATAAGCTCTCTCTGCATATTT
>JAMORN010000203.1 GCA_027063545.1 bacterium
ATTTGCTATAAAATCAGAAAAATATCTATAAAGAGAAAAAAGAAGACTATTCATAGAAAAATATTTTTTTAAACCAATTAAGACCTTATTATATAGAATAGAATAGAATAGAATAGAATAGAATAGAATAGAATAGTTTACCTGCCTCTAACTTCACTTCTTATTCCCCTCTTATTTTTTTAATATTTCTTTAATTTATTTTTTTTTGAATAAAAAGTAAATACTTTTTTATACTAAAAACAAAAAATTTTCACATATAAACCCCTTAATTAAATTAATTCGCCATCTCCCAACTAAAACTTTTAATATTTTTCTCTTTGGAAGAAAATTCTATTCCTACTAAATAAATCTCTTTAAATCTCCCACTATACTTCTCCCAATAACCTTTCCTCTTTATCTGCTCTAATGCCTCACCTTCTCCCCCATCTACCTTAAACTCTATTATATATACCCTATCCCCTACCACAACACTTAAATCTATCCTTCCCCTTGATGTCACATCCTCGCCTATCACTTCAAAACCCAATGATTGCAAATATATATATACTACACTTGAATAATACCCCTCATATATTCCTATGTTATTCCTTACATAATTATTATATGGTATTGACGAAAATACTCCCTTGAGTACTTCTATAAAGCCTTCTACATCCCCTGACTCTAAATACTCATACATTCTATCCTGATATTCTATCTTCTCCGTTATCTGACCTGTTAAATAGTTTATTAAATAATCATTAAATGATAACTTCACCTCTTTGTTGGGAAACCTTAATTTATACTTATACCCTCCTCTTGCTGTCTCTATTACTTCCTCTATTGTTAAATACCCACTCTGAAATAACAATACCTCTATATTTATATTCTCTATATCAAAACTATTTAATAACTCCTCGCCTACAACTAAATTCGATAACTTCGGTAAATAATACTCCCGATCCTTTATTAACTTAACTAAATAACTTGGTGTCCCCGTCTCAAACCAATAGTTCTTAAACCTATACTCATTTTTGATAAATAATAATATATCAAATGGATTATATACTCTATCCTTTAAAAAATTATATCCATTATACCACTCTCTTACCTTATCCTTATCTACTCCTTCTAAATATGGTGCAAAAACTGTTTCTAAATCTTCTTGTGTATATCCGCAAATATTCCCAAACTCAGGATTTAAGGTTATATCCTCAAGCATGTTTAATCCACTAAATATACTTGCCTTGGAAAACTTACTTACACCCGTTAAAAATACAAACCTTATATACTCCTCTGTGTCCTTTAGTATCGTATATAACACCTTTATAAACTCCCTGTTCTCCTTTGCTTGTTCTTCCTTCTCTATTACATCAAGAATTGGTTTGTCATACTCATCTATTAATACCACTACTTTCTCTTTATATACATCATATGACTTTATTATTAAATCCCTTAAACAACTTGATGGGTTATCTATATTATCGCATTCTACTTTTAGATTTTTTTGATTGTATTTTAATATATCAATTGCTGTTTGCTTTAACCCTTCAAGTGTAGAAAAGTCTCCTGCCCAACTTATTTTTATTACTGGATGAGGCTTAAAATCATATTTATCATAAATATACAAGCCTTTAAATAATTCTTTATGCCCTTTAAATATCTCCGCTAAAGTATCTAAAAATAAACTCTTACCAAATCTCCTTGGACGAGAAAGAAATACGTATTTATAATTCTCTATTAACTCCAGTGCCTCTTTTGTTTTATCCACATAAACATAATTTTCTTTTATTATCTCCCTGAAAGTCTGAATGCCTATTGGTAGTTTCTTTAGTTTATTTTCCATAATTAGTTTTCTCTTATCTTATTTCTTATCATAAAAATATAATTTACACAATAAAAATAAAAACTTTTACTCTCCATTTTTCAATTTCAAAGCCTCGTTAAAAATATCATAAAAATTCTTTTTTACTATAATCCTTTTACAATTGACACAAATTCCCCAGGAAGACCCACCTCCACTCAAAATACTTCCACTAGCACCAAATACATAGAAACTATTTTCTTTATTACACTGAGGGCAAGTATCAACTAATTTTCCTCTACTCCAAGCATCAATAATATCTTTATCAGTTAATTTTAAACTTCCAATATAAGCAGATCCAAATATCCATCTTCCTCCAAATTCTTCTAAAATATCTTCATCTAGAAAGGCTTCTTCAAATTTATTATATAACTCAGGATAATTTTGCTTCATATATTTAATTTTTGATTCAGCCTTTTCAAGTCTAATAAGTTTTTCTTTTAATTTATATCTTAAATTTTTAATAACTCTTTCTGGTTCATATAAAAATACCTCTCCTAAAATATCTTGAATCTCAAATGGAATTTCCTTTAGTTTAAATTGATATAAATCTAAATCAGATCTTATAGTAATTTTTCCACCTGTGTTGATTACAATTCCTCCATACCTTAATAACTCTTTTAAATATTTTTGAAATTCTACATTCTTCTTTAGATACTCATAACCTTCTTTGTACTTAATATTTGACAACTTACCCATATTATACCTCCTATCTACTTTGTTTATTTAATAACTTAGTTATTTAATACAACTGTCCTTTATTTTTTTGTTATATTACAATATATAACTTCTATTCTTATGTTATATAATATAATATAATTATGAAAAAAGTCAAAAATTTTTCTTATGAATAGGGTCACAAAAATTGATTCAAAAATTTTCCTATTGAACTATTATTATCTTATAACCCTTATTTTCAAAAAAATTCTTGATGTTATCCACGTTATCTTTTGAAGTAATAATGAAAAATTTTAACCTATTTGATGAAATATTTTTGATATAATTGTTAACCTTCTCATAACTAAAAGAACCATATATTTCGGGTAATTTTTCTAAGAGTCTAGGATCTCTATTCTGAATTTCATACTTAACCACCAAAGATATATAATCCATTTTAGAAGCATATAAAAATGGAATTTGGTTTATAAAAGTCTCTTTTGATAAATCAATTTTATCTTTACTTACCCCATACTTCTTTAGTCTATTAAACACATTTATAATTGTCTCTAACGCCTCGATACTTCTTTTATTTTGTGTTTGACAATAACCAAGATAATAACCTTTTATATAAATATAAGGCTTATGATAAAAACCTGCTGCATAAGTTAAGCCTCTTTTTACCCTTAATTCATCTAAAATAATTGAACTAAAACCTCCACCTCCAATTATATAGGTGGAAATATTATTTAAATAATAATCCTTACTATTATATTTAATACCCCTAAAACCAAATCTTATAAATGTTTGGTTATAACCTTTATTTGAAACTAAAATTACCACATCCACACTATCATAAACATCTGAAATCTTTTCTAATCTTAGTACTCTATCTGTATGATGCCATGTATTTTTTTTATAAAAATTTGATAATATCTTATATGAGGTCTTGATAGCATTAAATTTTGAAATATTCCCAACAATTACAATCTTAAAATTTCCAATTTTTCTTATTCTTTCATAATTCTTTTTGATTACCTCTTGATTAATATTTTTTAAACTATTTGTATCCCCAACTATTCTATGAGAATATATTTTATTGTTTAAAATAAACTCCTTATACTTATAAGAAATAAAGCTATTTGGTTCTTCCTCCTCTCTTCTTAAGGCCGCATAAATTGTCCTCTTTTTAATCTCAATTATTGTTGAATCAAATCTAGGAAAATTAAGTAAATCCTTTAATAAATCTGTTGCTATGTCCTTATAATCATCTACAACATCCATATAAATCACACTATACTCATTATAAACATTGAAACTTATATTTATACCATAAAAATCTAATATACTATCAACCTGATTGGGTGTAAATTTTTTTGTTCCTCCATTTAAAAGAGAATATAGAGTCAAATATATCTCTCCGTAATATCCTTCCCTATCATAAATACTTCCTATTGGAAAATAAATTTTAATCTTGAGTAACTTCGTATTCTCATCCTTCGCATAATAAAGCGTTGAATTCTTTCCTATTAGAGGAATCTTAGAATATTTTGGTATAGAATAATTAAGAGGTGGAAATTTAAGATGATAAACATTTAATTTTTTAGATGAAATACTATTTGTATTTATATTATAAGGCTTATAGCCTAAAGCAGATAAACTAAAAGCCCAAAAAACAATAAGAAATAAAAGAAACATCTTTAATCTACTCAACATAAACAATAGTCCTATTTTCTTTTTTAAATACCTCATTTGCCTTCTTTATTATATCATCTTTTGTTATACTATCTAAAATTTCCAAATACTTTAATATATACCTCCAATCTTCATAAATAAGTTCATACCAACCAACCAAAGAATTCATAGAAGAAAATCCCTCAAACTGCCTTATATAATAATTATACATAACATTTTTGGCTCTCCCTATCTGATAGTCATCAATTTTTCCAGATTTTATTCTACAAAGAAGAGAATCAAGTTCTACTATCACAGAATCTACTTTTATATTCTCTGATGGTGTAAAAGTAAAAACAAAAAGCCCAGGGTCTTTTAATGTATAATAAAAAGCATCACCTGAGACAACAATCTTTTTCTTTTTTATCAACTCTCTATAAATCAAAGAAGAATTACCTCCAGAAAGAATAGTTTCAATTAAATCCAAAATAACATTATCTTTTACACTATTTTTATAAATATTATAAGATAAATAAACAAAAGGCTCTGCTTTTACATCTAACTTTATTCTCCTCTCCTCATGATGTATAGACTCTTTTGTGATATGTCTTCTTTCTATATGACTTGAAGGAATATGAGAAAAGTATTTATTTATCAATTT